>CAMPHL010000445.1 GCA_946885905.1 uncultured Pseudomonadota bacterium
TTTGCCGAGCACCAACTCGATAGCACGCTGGTACTCGACTACATCACCGGCCTCTACGCCGCCTTCGGCGCCACGCTGGCACTCCTCGCGCGCGGCAAGACCGGGCGCGGGCAGTGCATCGACGCCGCGCTCTACGAGTGCGCCTTCAGCTTCATGGAGCCGTGGATTCCCGCCTTCGAGAAGCTGGGGCACATCGCGAACCGCACCGGCTCGCGCCTGCCCGAGAGCACGCCCAACAACCTCTACGCCACGGGCGACGGCAGCTTCATCCACATCACCGCGATGGGCAATGCGGTGTTCGAGCGCCTGGTGCAGGCGATGGGACAGCCGCAGCTGGCGAGCGACCCACGCTTCGCCGAGGCGACGCAACGCTCCGCCAACCACGAGGCGATCGACGACCTCATCGCGCAGTGGACCACGACCAAACCGCTCGCTGAGCTCGAGCGCATCCTCGAGGAGGCACTGGTCCCGGCCACCCGCATCTACACGATCGCCGACATCTTCGGCGACCGCCACTACCAGGCGCGCGGCGCCATCGCCCAGGCGCCCGACGCCGATTTCGGCAGCGTCGCGATGGCGAACGTGGTGCCCCGCCTCTCGCAAACGCCGGGCGCCGTGCGCTTCGCGGGCCATCGCACCGGCGAGGACACACGCGAGGTGCTGCGAACGATCCTCGATCTCGACGACGCCCGCCTCGATGCGCTCGAGCGCGCGGGTGTCATCGCCTCCTCGGCCACCCCGGCCGCCCCGCAGGTGCAACGGGCCGGGGCCCAATCCTCCCCATGAACGCACCCGACCAACCCCCAAAGCGCGACCCCCTCGCCGAACGCGCGGAGCGCATCGAACGCGAGTTCGCCGAACGCGAGGCGAAGGCGCTCGCGATGGGCGGGCCCGAAAAGCTCGCGAAGCGCAAGTCCGCGGGCGTGCTCGACGCGCGCGAGCGCCTCGCGAGGCTGGTCGACGAAGGCACCTTCATCGAATCCGGCCTCTTCTCGACCTCCGCCAACCCGGCCGATCGCGACAGGTCGCCATCCGACGGCAAGATCGCCGGCTTCGGCAGGATCGACGGGCGCGAGGCGGCGATCGTCTCGAACGACTTCACGGTGTTCGGCGCGTCGAGCGGCGCCACCAACGGGCGCAAGATCGGGCACATGAAGCGCGTGGCGGGCGAGCGCGGCATCCCGCTCGTGTTCATCGGCGAATCCTCGGGCGCCCGCATGCCGGACCACATGGGCTCGCGCGGCATGGGCACCCTCCTCGGCAACGACGGCACGCAGTACCGCCGCATGCGCGAGGTGCCGTGGGCCTCGGCCACTCTCGGCTACTCGTACGGCTCGTCGTCCTGGTACGCGGTGCTCTCGGATTTCAGCGTGATCCGCAAGGGCGCGGTGCTGGCGGTGTCGAGCTCGCTGCTCGCCTCGCTCGCGATCAAGGAGGAAGTCGACCCGCAGGAGCTGGGCGGCTGGCGGCTGCATGCCGAGGTCACGGGCTTCGCCGACGCGGTGGCCGATACCGACGAAGAGGCGCTCGACCTGGTGAAGCGCTTCCTCTCCTACCTGCCCAGCCACCACAACGAAGCGCCGCCCGTGCGCGCCGTGCCCGTAGGCGTCGGCGCCGGCATGCGCGACGTCCTGCGCCACCTGCCCGAGAAGCGCACGCAGGTCTACGACGTGCGCAAGGTCATCCGCGACGTCGTCGACGCCGAGAGCTTCTTCGAGTTGAAGCCCCGCTTCGGCAAGGTGGCGGTCACGGGCCTCGCGCGCCTCGCGGGCCACACGGTGGGCATCCTCGCGAACAACCCGCTGCACAAGGGCGGCGCGATGGACACCGAAGCGTGCGAGAAGATGACGAGCTTCATCGTGCTCTGCGACTCGTTCAACATCCCGCTGGTGATGTTCGTGGACACGCCGGGCTTCGTGATCGGCACCGAGGCGGAGAAGAAGCGCGCGCCGGGCAAGATCATGAACCACATGAACGCGCTCTCGCTCACCACCGTGCCCAAGCTTTCGGTCGTGCTGCGCAAGAGCTACGGCCAGGCCTACCTCAACATGGGCGGCGGCAAGAACTCCGACGAGATGGCCGCGTGGCCCACCGCCGAGATCTCGTTCATGGACGACACGTTCGCGGTCAAGATCGTGCACGGCCTGGAGCCCGGCCAGCCCGGCTTCGACGAGGCGCTCGCCAGGATGGGCAAGGACAACGAGGTCTGGGACATCGCCTCGGTCTACGCGGTGCAGTCGGTCATCCGGCCCGAGCAGACGCGCGACTACCTCATTCGCATGCTGGAAGTGCACCGGCTGCGGCTCACCAACGGCGTCGGGCAGCACCTCATGCGCGCCTGGCCCACGAGCTACTGACATGCCGCTCTTCAACAAGGTCCTCGTGGCCAACCGCGGCGCCGTAGCCGCGAGGGTGCTGCGGGCGCTCAACAAGCTGGGCATCCCGTCGATCGCCGCCTATTCGGACGCGGATCGCGGCGCGCCCTGGCTCGAGCTCGCGGGCGAGAGCGCGCACATCGGAGGCGCGCCCGCGCGCGAGAGCTACCTCGACCAGGATGCGCTCCTGGGCGCGGCGAAGCGCGCGAACGCCGACGCGCTGCATCCGGGATACGGTTTCCTCTCCGAGAACGCCGCCTTCGCCACGCGCGTCGGGGAGGCCGGCCTCACCTTCATCGGCCCGTCGCCGCGCTGGATCGACGCGATGGGGCACAAGACGCGCGCGCGGGAGCTTGCCGCGCGCGAGGGCCTGCCCGTCGGTCGCGGCTCCGAGGTGCTCCCTGCCGAACCCGAGGCAATCCTCAAGGCCGCCGAGGCCATCGGCTACCCGATCCTGGTCAAGCCCGCGGCCGGCGGCGGCGGCATCGGCATGCTGCCCGCGCGAACCCCCGAGGAGCTGGTGGCCGCGGTCGGGCGCGCCGCCTCGATGGCCTAGCGCGGCTTCGCGAGCCGCGAGGTCTACCTCGAGCGC
>CAMPHL010000446.1 GCA_946885905.1 uncultured Pseudomonadota bacterium
CTCGAAGGTGGTCCGGTCGACGCTGCCGGCGAAGAGGAGCGTGTCCGCGCCGCCGGGCTTGGCGAGCTCGATCACGAGGCGGCGGCGCAGGTCCGCCTCCCCGGGTGCGGCCAGGTCGCGCGCGAGCAGCGGCGCGCCGCCGGCGGCGTCGAGGGCGGCGTCGGGCCGGTCGACGCCCTGCTCGCGCAGCCACGCGAGCGCCTCGGCGCGGGGGGGAGTGCGAAGCGCGAGTCTGCGGCAGCGGCTGAGGATCGTCGGAAGAAGGCGGGCAGGACGGTCGCTCACGAGCACGATGAGCGTATGCGGCGGCGGCTCCTCGAGCGTCTTGAGGAGCGCATTGGCGCCCGCCGGCTGCATCGCCTCCCCGGGGTGGATCACCAGCACACGGTGTCCCGCCCGGTGCGTGGACAGCGAGATGAAGTCGGCCACAGCGCGCACCTGGTCGATCTTGATCACGAGGCTCTTGGGCTTCTCCGTTCGCTGGGCCTCGCCCTCTGCTTCGCCCTCCTCGTCGTCCGCTGCGGCTTCGGGCAGGATCTCGCGGTAGTCGGGATGGTTGCCCTGCGAGAACCAGTGGCACGAGGGGCAAGTGCCGCACGCTCCGTCGCGACGAGAGCCCTCGCACAGCATCGCAGCGGCCAACGCACGTGCGAAATCCACCTTGCCGATGCCGGTGGGGCCGTGAACCAGCAGGGCATGCGGGAGCCGCTCCCGGCCCTCGAGGAGCCGTGCGAGCGCCTCCCGATGCCAGGACAAGGGCTTCACCGGAAGGCCTTCACGAAGGCCGCCGCGAGGCACGCGCGGACCTCTTCGATCGACCCGCTCGCATCGATGAGGTGGATGCGCTCGGGAAAGGCCCGCGCGCGATCCAGGTAATGGTTGCGCACGCGGATGTGGAAGTCCGCGGCCTCGGCCTCGAACCTGTCCGCCTTGCCGCCGCGGCCGCCCTGCCGCTGCGCGGCGGTCGCCGGATCGATATCGAAAAGGAAGGTCGCATCCGGCTGCAGTCCCGGATGCACCGTCTCCTCCAGCCGCCGCACGAGGCCCGCATCGAGCCCCCGGCCGCCGCACTGGTAGGCGTAGCTCGAATCGCTGAAGCGGTCGCAGAGGACCCAGCGCCCCGCCGCGAGCGCGGGCTCGATCACCTCTTCCACGTGGGCGGCGCGCGCGGCGAACATGGCGAGCGCCTCGGCGAGGGCCACCGTGCGCTCCGCGAGCACGACTTCGCGCACCCGCCGGCCGAAGGGCGTCCCTCCGGGCTCGAAGGTCTTCACGACATCGTGGCCCCGGGCGCGCACGAGCTCGGAGGCGAAATCGAGGTGCGACGACTTGCCCGCGCCGTCGATGCCCTCGAACGTTATGAATTTGCCGCGCGCGCTCATCGCTTGAGCTGGTATTTTGCCACCGCGCGGTTGTGCTCCTCGAGCGTCTTCGAGAAGTGGTGCGTGCCGGTGCCGTCGCCCTTGCCGACGAAGTAGAGGTACTCGCTTTGCGCGGGGCGCGAGACCGCCTGCAGCGAGGCCTCGCCCGGCATCGCGATCGGCGTGGGCGGAAGGCCGTCGCGGGTATAGGTGTTCCACGGCGTGTCGGCCGTGAGGTCGCGCTTGCGGATATTGCCGTCGAACTTCTCGCCCATGCCGTAGATCACCGTCGGATCGGTCTGCAGCCGCATGCCCTTGCGCAGCCGGTTCACGAAGACCGAGGCCACCAGCGCCCGCTCCGCTGCGGCGCCCGTCTCCTTCTCCACGATCGAGGCGAGGATAAGGAACTGGTAGGGAGTTTCCAGGGGAAGCGCGGGGTCGCGGGCGGCCCAGGCCGCCTCGAGGCGGCGCTTCATCGCGGCGTGCGCGCGCTTGATCACCTCGGTATCGGCGGTGCCCGGGGCGAAGCGGTAGGTGTCGGGAAAGAGCCAGCCCTCGGCGCTCGGCGTGGTAAGCCCGAGAAGGGCGCGGATTCCCGCATCGTCGCGCGGCGACAACGCCTTGCGCAGCTTCTCCTCGTTCGACAGCTGGACGAGCCACTGGCGCAACGTCGTTCCCTCGACGAATCGCATGGCGGCGAGCACGACGTCACCCCGGCCGAGCTTGTCGAGGATCTCCAGCGGCGTGAGCGGCCTTTCGAACCGATAGGTTCCGGCGTGGATGGCGCCCTGGCGATTCGTCACGCGCGCGAGGATGCGCAGGCTGTAGGGCTCCATGAGAAGGCCCGTGTCCGCGAGCTGGCCGGCCACCACCGCCAGGCCGGAACCGGGCCGCACCACCACCTCGACCGGTCCAACGTACTCGATCGGGCGCGTCGCGAACCAGTAGAGCCATCCGGCGGCGAGCAGGGCCATCGCCAGCATGACGAGCAGCATCCGCCTAAGCCAGCGCATCGTCGTGCCCGATCAGCTCCCGCACCCGGGCCGCGATCGGCCCCGGCGCATAGGCCCGCTCGTCTACCTGACGCACGGCCCAGACGTCGATGAGGCTATTGGTGAGGAATATCTCCTCGGCCGCGAGCACGTCGGTCCAGCGAAGGTCGCGCTCCTCGCAATGCACCTTTTCGCGCCGCAGGAGCTCGCGCACGCGCTCGCGCTGTGCGCCGATGACCCCGCAGCGCGCGAGGTCCGGCGTGAACACCCGGCCGGCCACGGCGATGAAGATATTGCTGAGCGTGCCCTCGATCACGCGCCCTTCGGCGTCCGCGAGGAGTCCCTCGGCGACTCCAGCGTCGTCCCATTCGCTGCGCGCGAGCACGTTTTCCAGGCGGTTCAGGGTCTTCGCACCGGCCAGCCGCGGCTGCTGCGCGAGCACCAGGTGGCAGCGGCGCACGCGCACGCCCGAGCTGCGCCACTCCGCGGGATACTCGGGCACGGCATGGGATGAAACTATGCGCGTGGTGCGGACCTCGGTAGGCACCGCGTAGCCGCGACCCGCCTCGCCGCGCGTGACGGTCGCCTTCACGACC
>CAMPHL010000447.1 GCA_946885905.1 uncultured Pseudomonadota bacterium
AGCAAGCGCAGCGCCAGCAGCAGGAACGCGCCCAGCGTGAGCAGCAACAGGCCCAGCGGCAGGCACAAGAGCGCGCGCAGCGAGAGCAACAGCAAGCGCAGGAACGCGCGCAGCGCGAGCAGCAGCAAGCGCAGCGGCAGGCGCAGGAACGTGCCCAGCGTGAGCAGCAGCAAGCGAAGGAGCGGCAGGCCCGCGAGCAGCAACAGGCCCAGCGGCAAGCGCAAGAGCGCGCGCAGCGCGAGCAACAGCAAGCGCAGCGGCAGGCGCAGGAACGTGCCCAGCGCGAGCAGCAGCAAGCGCAGGAGCGCGCCCAGGCGCAGCAGCGGCAGGCCGCGCAGCAGGCGCAAGCGCAGGCCCAGCAGGCTCAGCGCCAGGCGCAGGGCAAGGGCCGCGACAAGGACGACGACGACGAGGAGAAGGGAAAGGGCAAGAACCGCTGAGCGGCTACAGGCACCACTGGAAGGTGAGGAAGTACACCATCATCTCCGGGGTGAGGTAGCCCCGGAAGATGGCCCAGGAGGCCAACGCGAATACCAGCAGGCCCACGAACGCCAGGCTCGCATTGCGGGTCCTGGCGTTCATTCTTTCAAGCCGCAGCCGGCGCCGGCCGCGCGAGCGGGCGCTCGTTGATCGGGGCCGAGACCAAGGCGGCGAATATCGCGAGCCCCATCGAGATCCACCAGGCGAGGTCGTAGCTGCCCTGGCGAGTGAAGATCACCCCACCCAGCCACGCGCCGAGGAAACTGCCGATCTGGTGCCCGAAGAACACGACGCCCGCAAGCATCGAGACATGCCGCGTGCCGAAGATCTGCGCCACGAGCGCCTGCGTGAGCGGCACGGTCGAGAGCCAGAGCAGTCCCATGCCGAACGCGAAGAAATACATCGTGGCGGCGCTCTTGGGAGCGAGCAGCAGGAAAAGGATCAACACGCCACGCAAGCCGTAGATCCACGTGAGCAGCCATTTCTTGCTCGTGCGGCCGCCGAGCCAGCCCGAGCCATACGAGCCGAAGATGTTGCCGAACCCGATCAGGGCGAGCGCCGTCATGCCGACGGACAGTGGAAGGCCCGCGTCCTGCACGTAGCTCGGCAGGTGCAGCGCCATGAAGGCGGTGTGCACGCCACAGACGAAATAGCTCCAGAAGAGGAAATGGAAGCTCTTTTGCGCGAACGCCTCGCCGAACGCTTCGCGCGCGCCCTGGCCGGCGGCATGCGCGTGCACGATGCGTCCCGCGAGCCCCGCGGAAAGCGGGATCACGAGCGCCACGGTCGCCGCCAACGCGAAGAGCGCGGCGTACCAGCCCAGGCCCGAAATCACCGTGGCACCGAACGGCACCATGGCGAACTGCCCGAACGATCCGCCGGCGCCCACGATGCCGAGGGCCACGCTGCGCTTCTCCGGGGCCACGACCTTCGCGACCACGCCCATCACGACGCCGAACGTCGTGCCCGAGAGCCCCAGCCCGATGAGCAGGCCCGCGGAAAAGTCGAGCATGAGGGGCGTGGTGGACAGCGCCATCAGCGCGAGTCCCGCGACGTAGTACAGGCCCGCCGCGGCGAGCACTCGACCGGCGCCGAAACGGTCTGCGATCGCGCCGGCGAACGGCACGAACGCGCCCCACAGGATGTTCTGGAATGCGATGGCGAGCGCGAACTCGTCGCGCGACCAGCCGTTCGCCACGGTCATCTGCGGCATGAACAGGCCCATCGTCTGGCGCACGCCCATGGCGAGCATCAGGATCAGGGCTGCGCACAAGAGCACGGTACGGGTCGATTTCATCATGGACGACATGTTGCCTACACCCGCGCCCGCGCTCAAACGACATTGGCGCATCGGCCGCATGCGCAGCGGTCATGACAAACCGTAACACACGGCAAGTGCGGTCGCATGCAGCCAAGCCGCGCGAGGCGCAGAATGCGGCCATTCGAAGATCCGGAGTTCGCAGCATGAATGCGCATCACCTGGCGCTCGCCCTCGCCCTGGGCTTCGCCGCGCCAGCCGCCGCCGATTGCCGGTGGGAGTGGCTGTGCAACGGCGACGGCGCGTGCAAGCAGATGCCGGTGTGCGGCAGCCTCTACGAGTCCCCGCCGCCGCGCCCGGACGAGAGCAAGCCGCCCGCCATTCCCCCGCTCACGATGCGGGTCAACACGTTCTCGGGGCGCGGCGTGAAGCCCGGCACGCCGCTCACGTGCGAGCACATCATGCGCACCGATCGCACGGGCCGATGGACCTGGACGGAGGCTTGCTTCTGCACCGATCCCGCACGTACGAAAGACCGCAATCCGCCCTTCGCGAACATCGTGAAGTGCGAGGATCCGGGGCCGGCGACGGCCAGGAAGTAGGAGACAGGCAGCCGGTAGCCGGAAGTGCTTTTCCGTTCTGCCGTCTAGTGCCTGCCGCCTACTTGATCCTCCTTGGCGTGAACTCCTCCTCGATCGCGTCCTTGAAGTAGCTCGCGGGCGAGGGCGAGGCCATCAGCCGGCGGTAGATCTCGGGCGAGACGTTGGCGTACTCGAAGGTGCCCGTGGTCATCTCGATCACGAGCTTGCGGCTGCTCTCGTCGTAGCCGGCGGCCTTCATGCCCGAGCCGCGCAGGGGCTTCATTTCCATGCTCAGCTCCCGAGTCGCGCCAGCAGCCGCTCGATCTCCTCGCGGTGCTCGCGGTCGTGCCCGACCATCATGGCGATCACGTCCGCGCAGCAGACGCGACGATCCCCGAACGTGCCTTCGCGCGCGAGGATCTCCGGTGTAAGGCCCTGGGCGAGGAGCACGACCTGCCCGCGCGCCGTGGCGAAATCACGCGCGGCCGTGAACGCGTCCTGGGCAGGATAGTTGCGGGCCGCGGCGACAGCGCCGCCATCGAAAGGCTCGAGCGCAGGCTCGCGCTCGGCCAGCATGCGGCCCACGCGAACGAGATAGGCCT
>CAMPHL010000448.1 GCA_946885905.1 uncultured Pseudomonadota bacterium
CGGTTTCCTCCGGATTTCATGTTCACCGTCTCGAATCAAGAGCTTGCCATCTTGAAGCCGCAATTTGCGGCCTCAGGTTGGGGCGGGAGGCGCACCGGCCTGCGTGTGTTTACCGAGCATGGCGCGTTGATGGCGGCCAACGTCCTCAATTCGCCCAGGGCCATCGAGGCATCGATCTACGTCGTCCGCGCCTTTCTCAAGATGCGCGAGTTCGCGTCAACCCACAGAGACCTGGGCGCGAAGCTCGACGAGCTGGAGCGGAAATTCGCCTCGCACGACAAAGCCATTTCCGGAATTATCGAGACCATCCGGCAGATGGTTTCCGCTCCAGTGCCGAGGAAGGACCAGATCGGGTTTGTTCGGTCGACGGATGGGCGACACAAGAAATAGCCCGGGCGGTGCGCTGATCGCCGAACCCCGGGGGCGGGGCTCAGGGGTGAACCTGAACGGCCGGCCGTCAGCGCGTTCCTGCCCTAGGCGTTAGATCGACATGGGAGGTCGCCATAACGCCTATCACGTGCGCCATTGACGCAGATACGCCAATGACGTACCATCCGCCGTGGTCTTCGTATAGACCAGCTTGTTCACCAGGCTGCTCGGCGAATACCTGGGCGACGAGGACTATCGGGCGCTTCAGAACCACCTGATTGCCCAACCCGGGTCGGGCGCCATCATCAAGGGCTCGGGCGGCGTCCGGAAGATCCGCTGGCCTTCCGGCGGCAAGGGTAAGTCAGGAGGGGTGAGGGTGATCTACTACTGGGCCGTGGCGGTCGACCAGATCTTCATGCTCACCCTGTACGGCAAGAGCCAGAAGGAGGACCTGAGCTCTGCTGATCTCAGGACGATATTGCGAATGCTTACGGAGATGGGCTATGGCTAAGCGCGACATCGGCAAGGAGATCATCGCGGGCCTCGAGGAGATCAAGGCCTGGAGAGAAGGCAGGGCGAAGCTCAAGACCACCACGGTCGCCTTGCCACGGGCGTTCGAGGTGCCCGCGATTCGGAAGGCACTGGGCCTGTCCCAGGAGCAGTTCGCCGGCTTGATGGGTGTCAGCGTCGCGACCCTCCGCAACTGGGAGCAGGGGCGACGCGAGCCGCACGGACCTGCCCGGTCGCTGCTGCTGGTTGCGTCCAGGGAGCCAGCGGCCCTCCTCAAGGCGCTGACGGCGTCTGATACGCCTGGGGCGCATGTCGCAAAGCCGTCGAGTGCCGCGCAGAAAAGGGCGCGTTATCGGGTGTCGAGGCGATCCTCGCGGTCGGCCTGACAGGGCGCGCTCGCCTCGGACCAAATCCGCATGTGAACTATAAGTTGGATTGGCTGATCGAGCGCCTGGCGGATCCCGCCGAGGCCGCAGCCTATCTGGAGGCTGCGATCGAGCAGGGCCATCAGGCCGCGTTGATGCTTGCGCTCCGGCACGTCGCGCTCGCCCATGGTGGCGTCGCGGCGGTCGCGCGCCGTGCGAAGCTCACGCGAGAGGCGGCCTACCGCATCCTCTCGAAATCGGGCAATCCGGAGCTGCGCAGCCTCTCCGCGATACTCGCGGCGGCGGGTCTCAGGCTCGCCGTGCGGCCGATCGACAAGCCTGCTGGCGTCGCCGAGAAGCGCGCACGCTATCGTTCTTCCGGGCGGGGCCGGACGCCTACGGGTCGCCGCGCGTAGCTCCATCGCCAGAAGGAGCATTCGCGCCGTTCGCCCTTCCTCAGGCGGTCGAAGCGCCCGACGATCCGCTGGCCGCCCTGCACTTCGCCTGGCGTAAACCGCCCTTCGCCCGGGCCGTTATTCGGCAATGCGCCCCTCCGCAGCCTGTAACGCATAGGTTACAATGCCCGAGATACTCGTTCGACGCTACTGCACGGTCGGCGGCGCCGAGCCCTTCACGGAGTGGCTTGCCGGGCTGAAGGATCGGAAGGCACACGCACGCATCCTGGCGCGGATCGAGGTGCTGGCGCTCGGCAGCCTTGGAGATGCGAAGGCCTTGCGGGATGGAGTCTGGGAGCTGCGGATCGACGTTGGGCCCGGCTACCGCGTGTACTTCGGACGGGAAGGCAATGCGGTCGTGATCCTGTTGTGCGGCGGCGACAAGCGGAAGCAGGACGCGGACATCAAGAGGGCTATCGACCTATGGCGAGAGTACGAAGAGCGTCGAAACCGCGGGTCCATCGCAAGCCGATGACCGTCTCCCACCGCGCCCGCCTGATCGGGGAGCTTCGAGCCGACCCGGAGCTCGCCGTGGAGTACTTGAACGCGGCGGCCGACGAGCAGGATCCTCGCGTGTATCTCGCGGCACTGCGGACGGTCGCCGAGTCCCAGGGCATGGCGAACGTCGCGCAGGCAGCAGGCGTTCCGCGCGAGAGCCTCTACCGGGCGCTCTCGGGGAGCGGCAATCCCCGGTTCGACACCCTCCACGCCATCTTGCGCGCCGCGGGATTCAAGCTGACTGTGAGTCGGGCGCATCCGGGGAAGTAGGTCCGGCCTTCCTCGCGTTGCCATTGCCCATGGCGGCGTCGCGGCGGTCGCACGCCGTGCGAAGCTCACACGAGAGGCGGCCTACCGCACGCGTAGCTCCATCGCCGAAGGAACGTTCGCGCCGTTCAGCCGCGACCAGGTTTCCGAGGCGTTTGCCCCAGGTTGTCCCCGCTCAGGCTCTCGTGATCCAGCATGGCCTTGTGCAGCGCCTCGGAGCGCCTCTGCAGGTCCTTCGCCTTCTGCTCGAAAGGCTTCGCGCGTTCCGCGTCGCCGCCGGCCTTCAAGTGCGCGGCCATGTCGCGCAGCAGCAACACGGCCTCCTCGTAGCTGCGCACCACCTGGTAAAGGAGCTCGCCCGTCGCCTCCATCACGCCCTCCAGCAGTGAGCTGTCGGTGTAGGCATGTCCCGTGTGGCACCGGTATCGCGCCATCTTGAGCTCCGGGATCCG
>CAMPHL010000449.1 GCA_946885905.1 uncultured Pseudomonadota bacterium
TCATGGAGCAGTACAACGAGCTTTGGCTCGCGCTCGACCAGATCGCCGAGCGCATCCGCGCGCTGGGCTTTCCCGCCCCGGGAACCAACTCCGAATTCGCGCGCCTCACCTCCATTGCGGAAACCCCGGGCGTGCCCGAGGCCCGCGAGATGGTGCGACTGCTGGTGCAGGGCCACGAGGCGGTGGCGCGCACCGCCCGAAAGATCTTCCCGGCCGTCGAGAAGGCGAACGACCAGCCGACCATGGACCTGCTCACGCAGCGGCTGCAGGTGCATGAGAAGACCGCCTGGATGCTGCGCTCTCTACTGGAGAATTGAAATGGCCGTGATCGAGCTCACCAAGGCGAACTTCGAGCAGGTCGTCACCTCGAACCCGACCGTCATCGTGGACTACTGGGCGCCGTGGTGCGGGCCGTGCCGCGGTTTCGCGCCCGTGTACGAGAAGGTCGCCGAGAAGCACCCCGACGTCGTGTTCGCCAAGGTGAACACCGACGAGGAACAGGAGATCGCGGGGCACTTCCAGATCCGCTCGATCCCGACGCTCATGGTCTTCCGCGACCAGATCATCGTGTTCTCGCAGCCGGGCGCGCTCCCGCAAGGGGCCTTCGAGCAGGTAGTGGAAAAGGCCAAGTCGCTCGACATGGACGAGGTCCGCAAGCAGATCGCGCAAGAGGAGAAGAAGACGGGGACGGCCTGATTCGCCACCCGCGCCGCAACGGCCGCAACGGACCCGGGTCCAGCCATCCCTCAGGCTTCGTCCTTCGCCCCCACCTTCGCCACTCCCTTCGGCGCCTTCGCGCCCGAAAGCAGCACGACCATCGCGGTGCCGTCTTCCTTCCAGGAGGACACGGCGTCGCGCAGGATCTCGACCAGCGTCTCGAACTGGTCGGGATGTGCGGTGAGCAGCGCGTCGATGTGGTCGTAATAGATCAGGTAGCCGTCGCCGTCGACCCAGTCGAGGTCGGTGAGATGGTCCTCGAGCGCATCCCAGTTGTGGCCGAACTCCTTCGGGAACCCCATGGTCGTGGCCATGTGGTTCAGCAGCTGCTCCTTGCGCGCGATCGTCTTGCCGTCGATGTGGAAGAACGCGAAGCCGGCCTCCTTCGCGGCCTTGCGTACCGCCGCCGGGTCCATGTGGGCGGGAAGGAACCAGATGCCGCCCTTGCCCCGTTCCAGGATCGCCTCGAGCGCGCTCAACGACATCCCAGCCTCACTCCCGTATGCGCTTGAAACTGTTGTAGTGGTCGTCGGTGTAGAAGAACTCGCCCGCGGCCCCCTTCACGATACGCCGGGCCCCGCGCGTCCTTACCTTCGGGGTCCGCACGGTGTACTCGCGATAGTAGCCGTGCTTCTGCTTCGGCAGCAGTCCCTCGCGGTTGCCGAATACGGACCCGTCCTTGGCGTAGGGATAGGGCCCTCCCTTGCGGACGAGCTCCAGCGTCGCGACGGCCTCCTTGGGCAACTGCGCGAGGCGGATCTCGCCGGCGGGATGCTCCGGCGCGGGTCCGCGCTGCGCCACCGCGCCGGTTGCCACGGCGGCAAGTCCCAGCACCAGGGCGGCGAGCGCGAGGCGCAGGTTCACGCGCCCGTCCCGGCGGCGGCCTTGGCTGCGACCCTGGCGGCGAAGCGTTCGGCGTCGATCGTGTGGCGCTCGTGCGTGCCCTCGGTGATCGTGTCGACGCCGTCGTGCGCGCTCACGGCGAAGGTGAGCTTGCGGCCCTCGACCGCGGTCACGCGCGCTCGCAGCTCGACCTCGAAGCCCGGCGGCGTGGCGGCGAGGTGGGAGAGGCTCACGTGGGTGCCGAGCGACTGCTCGCGGGGCCAGTCGAGGTAGGGCTTGACGAGCTCGATGCACGCCCACTCGCAAAGCGCCACCAGGGAGCCCGTGGCGAGGACGGCCGGCATCATGCGGAAGTCCGGCGCCTCGGGATAGATGCGCGGCACGGTCTTGGACTCCGGCACGCGGTAGCGGAACGTTCCTTGCAGGCCCGCGCGCAGGCCCGGCTTCACTTCGCTTCCTTCGGCCGGTGCGGGCAGTTCGGCTTCACGCAATCGGCGTAGATCTGCAGCGAGTGGTCGTGGATCTGGAAGCCGCGTTCGCGCGCGACATTTCCCTGGCGCTTCTCGATTTCGGCGTCGTAGAACTCCTCCACGCGCCCGCACTGAAGGCATACGAGGTGGTCGTGGTGCCCGCCCTGGTTGAGCTCGTAGACCGCCTTGCCGGTCTCGAAATGCTGCCGCGAGAGCAGGCCGGCCTGCTCGAACTGCGTGAGGACGCGGTAGACCGTGGCGAGGCCGACGTCGATGCCTTCGCCCAGCAGCGCCCTGTAAACGTCCTCGGCGGACAGGTGGCGCACCTTGCTCGCTTCGAACAGCTCGAGGATCCTGCGCCGCGGCAGCGTCGCCTTGAGGCCGCTGTCCTTCAGGCTTTGCACTGAGTCCATCGACTATCATTATATTGCTTATGCTTCGATATGCCGCCTTGGCCGCCGCCGCGCTCGTCTTTGTCACGGGCTGCAACCACGTGCCCCGCATCCCCGGCGTCACGCCCTACAAGCCCGAAATCCAGCAGGGGAACTTCGTGTCGCAGGAGATGGTGTCGCAGCTGAAGCCGGGCATGAGCAAGGAGCAGGTGCGCTTCGTGCTGGGCACGCCGCTGATTACCGACATCTTCCACGCCGAGCGCTGGGACTACGTGTACTGGCGCGAGTCGCCGTCCGGCGAGCGCGAGCAGCGCAAGCTGGCGGTGTATTTCGAGGACGGCAGGCTGGCGCGGGTCGACGGCGACGTGGCCTCATCGGGAGGCACGCGGTGAAAGTCGCGATCGCCGGTGCGGGCGGGCGCATGGGCCGCACGCTGATCGAGGCGGTGCTCGCCGACCGCGACCTGACGCTTGCCGCGGCATTCGACCTCGCCG
>CAMPHL010000450.1 GCA_946885905.1 uncultured Pseudomonadota bacterium
AGCCCCAGTCGCGCAGCATCGCTTGCTTGGTCTCGAGCGAGGTGGTGAGGGGACCGGGGGTGAGGAGGATGGGGTCGTTGCCGCGGATCATGGTTGCTCCCGATGATTGGGCCCCGGCCTACGCCGGGGTGACGAGACGGATTGCCGCAGGACGAGGCCGGTGGCGGGGGTAACGGAAACTCATTGGCGCTGCATCTTCGAGCCGTAGCGCCGCGTCCATTCGGCCAGGACGCGGCTGCGGTTCCGGGCAGCGTACTCGAAATCGTTGGCCGAGAGTCGCCTGCCCAGGTCCGCGGGAATGTAGGCCAGGCGCCCATCCTTCACCTTCTCGTGCGCGACGATCACGAAGTTGCGCGCATAGACCTCGTTGGCCTCGCGCGAAGCCGCCCAATCCATGAACCGCCGCGCCGCCTCGAGCCTGGGGGTGGAGCTCACGATCGCTGCGGACTCGATGTCCCAGCCGACGCCATCGCGGGGCGAGACGAGCTCGAGCTCGGCGCCACGCTTCTTGAGGTCGTTGCCGCGGGAATCGAACGAGATCCCGATCACCGCGGCAGCCTCGGCGACCTCGATGCAGGGCCGCGACCCGGAATGCGTGTAGCGCGCCACATTGGCGTGCACGCCGTCCATGAACTTCCATGCGCCGGCCTCGCCCAGGTTTTGCAGCCACGACACGACCTGCAGGTACGCGGTTCCGGAAGACACCGGGCTCGGCATCACGACGAGGCCCTTGTACTCGGGGCGCGTGAGGTCCGACCAGCGCGAGGGCTTCGGCGCCTTGCGGTCCCGGGCGCTCGCGCTCGGGTTGTAGCAGATGAGCGCCGAATAGACGTCCATCCCGACCCAGTGGGGCGGGTCCTGCAGGTCGCTGAAGCGCCGCTCGAGCTGCTCGAAGCCCCGGGGCGTGTAGGCCGCCAGCATGCCCTCGGACTTGAACAGCTCCATGGAGGAGGCCGCCACGCCGAGGATCACGTCCGCCTTCGGGCGCGCCTTCTCCGCCAGCAGGCGCGAGGTGATCGCCCCGGTGGAGTCGCGGACGAACTTCAAGTCGATGTCGGGATTGAAGCGCCGGTGCGACTCGGCATACGCCTTGAGCTGGTCGGTCTCGATGGCCGTGTAGACCACCAGCTCGGCGGCGCCCGCGCAGGCGCAAGAGCCGCAAGCGAGCGCGAGCGCGGCGATCCGGCGCAGGCGAATCAGCGCCGCCACGCCTGCGTGCGGCGATCGAGCCAGGCGTGGAGGACGTAGTAGCCCACGCAGACCAGGGCCGAGGTCACGACGACCAGGGTGGCCATCGCGGCCGCCGCCCCGATGTCGCCCGCCTCGTCCAGGTTCACGATGGCGACCGAAGCGAGCGTGGTATTGGGCGAGTACAGGAACACCACCGCCGAGACCGTCGTCATCGCATTCACGAAGAGGTAGCGGCTCACGTCCAGCATCGCCGGCAGGCACACGGGCACCGTCACCTTGAAGAAGGTGCGCCAGAACGGGACCCTGAGGGAGGCCGAGACGCTCTCGAACTCGTTGTCGATCTGCTTCAACGCCGTGACCGCCGTGAGGTGCGAGGAGGTGTAGTAGTGCACCACCGTATTGACGACGAGGATCGCCATCGACCCATAGAGGAAATGCAGCGGGTTGGATTCGAGCACGAAGAAGAAGATGTAACCCAGGCCCAGCACCATGCCGGGCACGCCCATGGGAATCACGGCCATCAGCCGCACGAACGGGCGCCACGCATCGAGGCCGCGGGTCTTTTCCAGCAGGTACGCCACCACGAAGATGAAGACCGCGCCCACGACCGCGCACCACGCGCCGAGCGTCACGCTGTTCACATAGGCGCTGAAGATGCCGGCTTCCACCACACCGGCCCGGTAGTGATCGAGCGACATGGCGAAGTTGTATGGCCAGAGCTTCACGAACGAGGCGAATATCGCCATCCCCAGCACCGCCAGGAACAGGGCCGAGATGATGATGCAGTACGCCGTCATCGCCCGGTCGAAGCCCTTCGAGGGACGCGGCGCGTAAGGCACCGAACGCGCCGAAAGGAGCGCCTGCTGCCGCTTCTGCACGTACGAGTCGGCGGCGAACGTGAGCGCCACGGGAAGCAGCAGGATGATCGCCACCACCGCGCCCTTCTGGAAGTCCTGCTGCCCGATCACGAGCTTGAAGATGTCGGTGGCGAGCATGTTGAAGTTGCCGCCGATCACCTTCGGGATCCCGAAGTCGCTGATCGCGTACGTGAAGACCACCATCGCCGCGCTGATGAGGCCGTACTTGGCGCCCGGCACCGTGATGGTCCAGAACTTGCGCCACGCGCTCGTGCCCAGCGCGTCGGCCGCTTCGTAGAGGCGCGCGTCGGTGAGCGAGAGCGCCGTCACCAGGATCATCAGCGCATGCGGGAAGGTCGCGAACAGCAGCGAGATCACGATCCCGGGCGCCCCGTAGATCTGCCCGCCCATCAGCAGGTCCTTCAGGATCCCCTGGTTGCCGAACCAGAAGATGAAGGAGATGGCCGCGACGAGCGAGGGCGCCAGGATCGGGACCAGGGCGATGTTGCGCAGCAGCGCCTTGAAGCGCATGCAGCTGCGGGTGAGGCCGTATGCGAACGTGAAGGCGAGCGGGATCGTGATGCAGGTGACCAACGTCGAGACCCAGACGCTGTTCCAGATCGACCTGGCGAGCGCCGGGGTGCGGAAGTACTCGATGAAGTTGCGCAGGCCGATGTACTCGCCCGCGCGGTCCTGCATGCTCTTGGCGAGGATCGTCGCCAGGGGCGCCAGCAGGAAGAGCGCGAGCGCGACGCCGGCTGCGATGAGGATGGCGTGCGCGATCCGGTCGCTCCAGTGGACCTCGAGGCGCAGGACGCCAACCGCTCGCTTCGCCGCCCCGGGCGCCGCGATCGCCGCGACGGCGCC
>CAMPHL010000451.1 GCA_946885905.1 uncultured Pseudomonadota bacterium
CGGCCGGCCCGCACAAGCTGTACCGGTACGCCTTCAACGTCGCGGAGACGACCTTCGATCCCGCGGAGGTCTCGGACCTCTATTCGTCGACCCTGATGGCGAACATCTTCGACGCGCCGCTCGCCTACGACTACCTGGCGCGGCCCTTGAAACTCGTCCCGAACACGCTCGAAGCCATGCCCGAGGTGAGCGAGCAGGGCACGCTCTACCGGATGCGCGTGAAGCCCGGCATCTACTTCGCCGACGACGCGGCCTTCGAGGGCAAGCGCCGCGAACTCGTGGCCGAGGACTACGTCTACTCGATCAAGCGGCTCTTCGACCCGAAGAAGAAGTCGCCGAACCTCTACCTGCTCGAGGGCAACATCGCGGGCATGGACGAGGTGCTCGCCAAGGCGCGGCGCGAGAACCGCATGGACTACGACGCACCGATCGAGGGACTGCGCGCGCTCGACCGCTACACGTTCCAGGTGCGCCTCAAGCAGCCGAACTACAACTTCATCTACTACCTCGCGTACTGCAATCTCACCTGCGCGGTCGCGCGCGAAGTGGACCGGAAGTACGGCGACAACGTGGGCCAGCACCCGGTCGGCACCGGTCCCTACCGGCTCACCTTCTGGAAGCGCTCTTCGAAGATGGTTTTCGAGGCCAACCCGGCCTACCGCGAGGAGTACTACAACGCCGCCCCCGATGGGAACGATCCGGCCTCGATGGAGGCCTACACGCGCAACAAGGGCAAGCGCCTGCCCATGACCCCGCGCGTGGAGATCACGATCCTCGAGGAGCCGCAGCCGCGCTGGCTCGCGTTCCTGAACGCCGAGCACGACATGATCGAGCGGCTGCCCGACCAGTTCGCCAACCTCGCGATTCCCAACGGCGCGGTCGCGCCCCACCTCGCGAAGAACGGCATCCGCCTCTCGCGCGTGCCGGGCATGGAGCTCACCTACTCGTACTTCGCGATGAAGGATGGGGTGGTCGGCGGCTACACGCCGGAGAAGATCGCGCTGCGCCGCGCGATCTCCATGGGCAACGACATCAACGAGGAGATCGCCATCCCGCGCAAGAACCAGGCGATCCCGGCGCAGAGTCCGATCGGCCCGGGCGCGGCCGGCTACGACCCGGAGTTCCGCTCCAGCGCCATCGAGTACAACCCCCCGAAGGCCAAGGCTCTACTCGACATGTACGGCTACCTGGACTGCAACGGCGACGGCTACCGCGACCTGCCGCGCACCAATGGCACCGGGCCCTGCGAGCCGATGGTGATCGAGTACGCAGCCGCCCCCGACGGCCAGATGCAGCCGCTGGTGGAGCTGTGGAAGAAGAACATGGACCTGATCGGCATCAACATGCAGTTCCGGCGCGAGAAGTGGCCCGACCTGCTCAAGGCCTCGAAGGCCGGGAAGCTGCAGATGTGGGGCCTGGGCTGGAGCGCGGCGCTGCCCGACGCCGACATGTTCTTCGTGATGCTCTACGGGCCCAACGGCGGGCAGGCCAACCACTCGCGTTTCGACCTGCCGCGGTTCAACGAGCTCTACCAGAAGGCCAAGCGCCTTCCCGACGGTCCCGAGCGCAACGCCATCTACCGCGAGATGAACCGCCTCTTCCTCGTCTACATGCCGTGGCGCCTGGGCGTGCACCGCTTCTACAACGACCTGCTGCATCCCTGGGTCGTGGGCTACGTGCGCCATCCGGTCATGCGCGGCTGGTGGAAGTACATCGACATCGACGAGCAGGCGGCGGCGAAGGGCCGCCCGTGACGCGCCTCGCGGCGGCCCTGCTCGCCGCCCTTGCGATCGGGGTCGCGCCGGCGGCTGCGCAAAAGGTGCTGCGCGTGGCCTACCTCGCCGCGGAGACGCACTTCGACCCGGCGGCGGTCTCGGACGTCTACTCGCACAACATCGTCCACGAGATCTTCGAGCCGCCGCTCACCTACGACTTCCTCGCACGGCCCGCGAAGTTGAAGCCGGAGACGGCCGCGGCCATGCCGGAGATCGCCGATGGCGGCCGCACGTATACGATCCGCCTCAGGAAGGGCATCTACTACGCCGACGATCCGGCGTTCAACGGACAGAAGCGCGAGCTCGTCGCGAAGGACTACGAGTACGCCTTCAAGCGCCTCATCGACCCGAAGGTGTCCTCGCCGAACCTGTGGCTGATCGAGGGGCGGATCGTCGGCGTGACCGAGGCGGCGGCGAAGGCGAAGAAGGAGGGACGTTTCGACTACGACGCCCCCATTGCCGGCATCGAGGTGCTCGACCGCTACACGCTGCGCATCCGGCTGGAGAAGACCGATTACAACTTCCTCTACATCCTCGCCATGGCCAACGTCGGCGCCCAGGCGCGCGAGGTGGTCGAGAAATACGGCGCCGACATCGGCGCGCATCCGGTCGGCACCGGGGCGTACCGGCTTGCCGAGTGGCGGCGCTCCTCGAAGATCGTGCTGGAGCGCAACCCGAACTTTCGCGAGGCGTATTTCGACGCGGAGCTTCCGCCGGAGAACGACATGCTCGGGCGCAAGCTGCATGCCGAGATGAAAGGCAAGCGCCTGCCGCAGATCGACCGCGTCGAGGTCACCATCGTGGAGGAGTCCCAGCCCCGCTGGCTCGCCTTCCTGAACAAGGAAACGGACTGGGTGAGCGTCCCGCTCGAGTTCACCAACATGGCGGTGCCCGGCGGCGAGCTGGCGCCATGGCTCGAGAAGCGCGGCATCCGGTACATGACGAGCATCGATCCGGACGTGACCTACCTCTACTTCAACATGAAGGACCCGACCTTCGGCGGCTACTCGCCCGAGCGGGTCGCGCTGCGGCGCGCGATCTCGCTCGCCTACAACAACGAGGAAGAGATCGCCCTGCTGCGCAACGGCGCGGCCAGCGTCTCCTGGGAGTTCCTCACCGCCGCCCCCACGG
>CAMPHL010000452.1 GCA_946885905.1 uncultured Pseudomonadota bacterium
GAGCCCCAGCGCTGCAGGCCCTGGTCCACCTTCCGCTGGAAGAGGCGCCGGTTGTCCAGGCCCGTGAGCGGATCGGTCTCGCCTTCGACCAGGCGCTCGTAGTACCTCGCCGCCACGGCGAAGAGCGGATCGCCCGCATCCGGCTCGCCGGGGCCGCGCACATCCACGATATGGCGCATTACGCCAGCGGCCAGGAGCGGCACCAGCAAGCGCGTTTCCGCGTCCGTACGCCGGCGCACCGGTGCGCGCGCGCGCAACACCTCCATGATCGCGGGATCGTCGCGGATCGGGACAGGCTGGTCCTGCGCGCCCGCGGCGATGGCGAAGGCTTCCATCGCGGCGCCCGCCTTGATGCGCGCCGCGCGCGCCGGATAGACGCGGAGCACGCGCGAGCTAACACCCGCATTGCGCGACTCGAGCGCGGCGGCGAGCCACTCCGGCAGCGCGTCGCTCGCGTCGACGCCGAGCATGTCGAGGATCGCGGAGATCGTATCCGAAGCCGTTACCGCCCTCGGTCGCGGCGTGGGCACGGCGTGGCTAGCTTGCCGCTTCCACGAGGCAGATGGCCTGCGCGGCGATGCCCTCGCCCCGGCCGGTGAAGCCCAGCTTCTCGGTGGTCGTGGCCTTCACGTTCACGCGCGAGGGCTCGATGCCGATGTCGCGGGCGATGTTCTCGACCATGCGGGGGATGTGCGGGGACATGCGCGGGGCCTGCGCCACGATGGTCGCATCCACGTTCCCCGCCCTCAATCCGTGCTCCTGCAGGAGGCGCGCCACGTGGCGCAGCAGCTCGCGGCTGTCGATGCCCGCGTAGCGCGGATCGCTGTCGGGGAAATGCCGACCGATGTCGCCCAGGGCCGCGGCGCCGAGGAGCGCGTCGCAGATGGCATGCAGCAACACGTCCGCGTCGCTGTGGCCGAGCAAGCCCTTGTCGTGCGCGATTTCCACGCCGCCGATCACGAGCTTGCGGCCCGCGACGAGCGGGTGGACGTCGAATCCCTGGCCGATGCGCATTACCCTCTCCCCGGGCATGACCCTCTCCCAGGCCGGAGGGGGCGAACGTGGGATGCGGTCATGCGAATCGCCGGCATCATCAAAGGGGGAACCTTCCCTGGCGCTTGAGGATCAGCTCCGCGAGGACGAGGTCCTCGGCGAACGTGACCTTGATATTGCTGTTCTCGCCCTGGACGAGGCGCGGCGCGCTGTGCCCGATGGCTTCGACGGCCTGCGACTCGTCGGTCGCGTCCGGCCGGGCCTCGAGCCCCCGCCGCAACAGTCCGGCGCGGAACATCTGCGGCGTCTGCGCGCGCCAGAGATTGAGGCGCGGGATCGTGGCGGCCACGCGCTGGTTTTCGTCGGCGCTCTTGAGCGTGTCGGCCAGCGGCATGGAAAGCAGGCCCCCCACCGGATCGTCGCCGATCTCGTCCAGGAACTGCTCGACCAGCTCCTTCTGGATGCAGGGGCGCGCGGCGTCGTGCACCAGCACCCAATCGGCCGGCTCCAGGCGCGCTCCCAGGTGGTCCAACGCGTTGCGCACCGTTTCCGCCCGGTGCGCGCCGCCGGCGAAGATCGGCTCGATCTTGTCCGAAAACGTGCTCCAGTCGTGCTCGCCCCAATGCCGGTCGAGCGGCGAGAGCACCACGCAGACGCAACCGATCCGCGGGACCGCGGCGAGGACCTCGATCGCGTGGAACATCATCGGCTTGCCGGCAAGGGGCAAGTATTGCTTGGGAACCGCATCGCCGATGCGCGTGCCCTGCCCCGCGGCGGGGACGATGGCGAAGACTTTGGGCATGGAGGGAAGCGAGGCTGGCCCGCATTATACTTTGCGCATGTTCGGGCGGCACGTCGCAACGCTCCTGGCCGCCGGCGCGATCGCGGCGTGCTCCGAGGCTCCCCAGCCCGTGCCGCCGGTGGCCGAGTCGGGGGAGCTGGTCGTTCTCACCGTCAACGGCCCCGTTACCTACTTCGAGGACGCGCAGGGCCTGGCTTCCGGCTTCGAGTACGACCTGGTCCAGCTCTTCGCGCAGGAGCTGGATGCGAAGACCGCCTTCGTCGTGGTGGACGATCCCAACGCGATCGACCGGATGCTGCGCGAAGGTCGCGCCCACCTTTCCGCGGCGGCGTTGCCGCGCCACTTCGACTATCCCGGCGGCCTGGCGTGGGGACCCTCCTACCTCACCACGCAGCACCAGCTCGTGGGCCGCCGCGGAACCGGACCCAGGCCGAAATCCTTGCGCGAGCTGGGCACCCAGCGCGTGGGCGTGATCGAGGAGTCGGTGGCGGAATACCTGCTCCTCGCGCCCCAGCTCGAATCGACGCGCGCCGAACGCCTGCCCGCCGGCACTTCGACCGCGGACATGCTCGAGCGCGTTTCCCGCGGCGAGCTCGATTACGCGATCGTCGAATCCAACCGCTTCACCCTCGCCCGCCGCTACTTCCCGGAAATCGAGGTGCTCTTCGACGTGGGCAAGCCCGTGGACTACGCGTGGCTCTTCTCCGCCGTCGACCGCAAGCGCCTCGCGCAGGCCGCCAAGCCGTTCTTCGCGCGCATCGCCAAGGATGGGTCGCTCAAGCGACTGGTCGACCGGTACTACGGGCATGCCACGCGCTTCACCGCCATCGATGCGGTGACGTTCATCGAGCGCATCCGCACGCAGCTCCCGGCGCTCAAGCCTTACTTCGTCGAGGCGGAGGGCGCGAGCGGCATCGATTGGCGCCTGCTCGCGGCCATCGGCTACCAGGAGTCGCACTGGGACGCCAAGGCCACGTCTCCCACCGGCGTGCGGGGGCTGATGAAGCTCACCGACGATACCGCCTCGCGCCAGAAGATCAAGGACCGCCTCGACGCGCGCTAAAGCGACCTGGGCGGCGCGCGCTACCTCGCGCT
>CAMPHL010000453.1 GCA_946885905.1 uncultured Pseudomonadota bacterium
TTGAGGAGGTTCACGCTCTCGCCCTTGCCGGCGCCGTCCACCCCGTTCACGAGGACGACGACCGGGAACCTGGCCTGCCGGCCCAGCTTGGTCTGCAGGTCCAGCAGGCGCTGGCGCAGCTTCGGCTCTTCCTTCCTGAATTGCGCCTTGCCGAGCTTGTGGCCGATCTCCGCCGATTCGAACATGCCCGCCTCCCCGGAGGGTCTTGTCGAGCGGCTGAGTCTACACGGACCAGGGCAGGGCCCTTGACTGCGGTCAACCCCCAAATCGCCCGCGGACGAGTAACCTGAGGATTGAATCCACAGGCTTTTTCCCCATGTCCGACGTCGTCATTCCCGTCTCCAAGATACGCCGCGCGCGGCCTACGCCGAAGGGGCGGCCGGTCGACCCGGTGGCGCGCGCCGAGGTGGCGCAAGTGCTCGAGGCAGCGCCCCTGGAGGCGCAATACCTCATCGAGAACCTGCATCGCGTGCAGGACCGCTTCGGGCATCTTTCCGCGGCGCACCTGAACGCGCTCGCCGAGGCGATGCGCCTCGCCCAGGCGGAGGTGTACGAGGTCGCGACGTTCTATCACCACTTCGACGTGGTGAAGGAAGGCGAGGCCGCGCCCCCGCAAGTCACCGTGCGGGTGTGCGAGACGCTGTCTTGCCGCATGGCCGGCGCCGGTGACCTCCTCGAGCGCCTGCCCGGGATACTCGGCAAGGACGTGCGCGTGGTCGCCGCGCCATGCATCGGGCGGTGCGAAGCGGCGCCCGCGGTGTGCGTCGGGCAGAACGCCTATGGCCATGCGACGGCGCAACAGGTGAAGAAGTCGGTGGCGGGCAAGGAGCTTGCCGCTCCCGCGCTGTCCGCGATCGGTTATGCGGACTACAAGGCCAAAGGCGGCTACAAGGCGTGGAGCGAGTGCGTCTCGGGCCAGCGCGACGTCGAGGCGGTCATCAAGACGATGGAAGACTCGGGCCTGCGCGGCCTGGGTGGCGCGGGCTTCCCCGTGGGTCGGAAGTGGCGCATCGTGCGCGCGGAGCCCGCGCCGCGCATCATGGCGGTCAACATCGACGAGGGCGAGCCGGGCACGTTCAAGGACCGCTACTACCTCGAGCGCGATCCGCACCGCTTCCTGGAAGGCATGCTCATCGCCGCGTGGGCCGTGGGCATCGACGACATCTACGTCTACCTGCGCGACGAATACCACGCGTGCAGGCAGCTCCTCGAGCGCGAGCTCGCGGCCTTGAAGGCCGATCCGCCGGCGAAGCTTCCGCGCATCAGCCTGCGCCGCGGCGCCGGTGCGTACATCTGCGGCGAGGAATCCGCGATGATCGAATCCATCGAGGGCAAGCGGGGCATGCCGCGCCTGCGTCCGCCGTATGTCGCGCAGGTGGGCGTCTTCGGCCGCCCCACGCTCGAGCACAACATGGAGACGCTCTTCTGGGTGCGCGATTTCGTCGAGCGCGGCACCGAGTGGTTCACCAAGGAAGGCCGCAACGGGCGCAAAGGCCTGCGCTCGTTCTCGGTGTCGGGACGCGTGAAGAAGCCGGGCGTGCACCTCGCACCCGCCGGCATCACGGTGAAGGAGCTCATCGACGAGTATTGCGGCGGCATGCTGGACGGCCACCAGCTCTACGCCTATCTTCCCGGCGGCGCCTCGGGCGGCATCCTGCCCGCGTCCATGGGCGACATCCCGCTCGACTTCGATACGCTGCAGCCGCATGGATGCTTCATCGGCTCGGCCGCGGTGATCGTCCTGTCGCAGCACGACAAGGCGCGCGACGCGGCGCTCAACCTCATGCGCTTCTTCGAGCACGAGTCCTGCGGGCAATGCACGCCCTGCCGCGTGGGCACCGCCAAGGCGGCGGGCCTGATGGAAGAGAAGACATGGAACAAGGAGCTCCTCGAGGAGCTCTCGGTCGCCATGGCCGACGCGTCGATCTGCGGCCTCGGCCAGGCCGCGCCCAACCCCATTCGTTGCGTGGCGAAGCATTTCGCCCACGAGGTCTGAACCATGAAGATGAACGAGCCCATCGGCGAGGTGATCGAGTTCAAGCTGAACGGCGAAACCGTTTCGGCGCACGCCGGTGAAACGATCATCCAGGCCGCGAAGCGCCACGGCGTGGACATCCCGCACCTCTGCTACAAGGAAGGCTACCGGCCCGACGGCAATTGCCGCGCGTGCATGGTCGAGATCAAGGGCGAGCGGGTCCTCGCGCCATCCTGCTGCCGCGCGCCCGCCAAGGGCATGGAAGTGCAGAGCAACTCGGCGCGCGCGGTCGCCTCGCAGAAGATGGTGGTCGAGCTGCTGATGTCGGACGTGCCCAGGGACGATCTCAAGCCGGGTGGCAACGAGCTTTTCCATTGGGCGGGCGAGCTGGGCGTGACTCGCCCGCGCTTCGCGCCGCGCCATCAGCCCAAGGCCGACATCTCGCATCCCGCGATGGACGTGAACCTCGACGCGTGCATCCAGTGCACGCGCTGCGTGCGCGCCTGCCGCGAAGAGCAGGTGAACGACGTGATCGGCTACGCCTTCCGCGGCCATGATTCCAAGATCGTCTTCGACTTCGACGACCCGATGGGATCGTCGACCTGCGTCGCTTGCGGCGAGTGCGTGCAGGCCTGCCCCACCGGGGCGCTCGCCCCGGCGAGGCACGCGTATGCGGTGCCCACGCAGAAGAAGGTCGATTCCGTGTGCCCGTTCTGCGGCGTGGGCTGCCAGCTCACCTATCACGTGGCCGACAACAAGATCGTCCGCGTGGAAGGCCGCGACGGTCCCGCGAACCATGAACGGCTTTGCGTGAAGGGCCGCTTCGGCTTCGACTACGCGCACCATCCGCACCGCCTCACCAAGCCGCTCATCCGCAAGGCGGGCGTGCCCAAGACGGCCGAGTT
>CAMPHL010000454.1 GCA_946885905.1 uncultured Pseudomonadota bacterium
CTCCTCGATGAAGGCGTTCATGTAGCGCACGTCGGCCTCCAGGTCGCCGGTCGGATAACCCTCCCATGCCGGATAGAAGCGGGCCACGTAGCCGTGTCCTTCCTGGCGCGTGATGACCGGGACCACCTTCGCGCCCGTGAGCTTCGCCATGCGCGGCAGCGCCGTGATCGTGGCCGTGGACACGCCGAAAAAGGGCGAGAAGATGGCGTCGCGGATGCCGAAATCCATGTCCGGAAGGAAATAGAAGGGCTTGCCCGACTTGATCACGCGGACCACGGAGCGCAAGCCTTCCTGCCGGCTCACGAGGTGCGGATTGCCGAAGCGCGTGCGCGCCTTGAGGAAGATCGCGTCGAGGACGGGATTCTTCTGGCGGCTGTAGATGCTCGCCGTCCCCGGATACTCGTGCGCGATGCGAACCCCGCCCATGTTGAGTCCGATGAAATGCGGCGCGAGCACGATCACCGGCTGCCGGCCCGATGCCGCTGCGCGGAGGTGATCGAAGTCCTCGAGGCGGATCAGCTCGAGGAGCTGGCGCTCGCTGCCCCAGACCATGATCGAGAGTTCCACCGCATTTCGGCCGAGCATGCGGAAGTGCCTGAGGCCCAATGCATCGCGCTCGGCATCGGGCATCCCGGGGAAGCAGAGCGCGAGGTTCACGCGCGTCACGTGGCCGCGGCCGAATTGGTAGAGCAGCCAGCCCAGCCCCGAGCCGATGGCTCCGATCCAGCGCATCGGCAGGAAGTGCGTAACCCAGAGGACGAAGACGCCGAGCCAGGAGCCCAGGCGGCGGAGTGCCTGCATCGCGCGGATTCTACGGGGACGGGGGCGCGCCCGCGGGCCGCTTGTAGCGGTTGTAGCCCCACAGGTACTGGAGCGGGCAAAGCGCGATGAGCCTTTCCACGCTTTCGTTCACGCGCCGCGCGGCCTGGACGCGGTCGCGCGGCAAGGCCTCCTCCAGCGGCTGGAAGTGCAGCTTGTAACCCGCGCCGCGCGGCAGGCGCTCGGCGAAGCAGAAGACCAGCGCCGCGCCGGAGGCTTCCTGCAGGCGCCCGGGCAGCGTCATGGTGTAGGCGGGGCGCCCGAAGAATTCCGTCCATTCGCCTTCGCCCAGCCCGGGCACCTGGTCCGGAAGGATCACGGTGCAGCCGCCGCGCCGCAGGTGCCTGAGCAACATGCGCACGCCCGCCAGCGTGGCGGGGGCCACGTTGCTTCCGTCCGGCGCGGCGCCGCTGTTGCGGCCTTCGCGCAGGAGCTCGTCGACCCAGCCCATCTTGTGCGGCCTGTACATGGCGAGGATCGGCAGCCGCGACCACAGCCAACGCCCGGCGATGTCGTAGGCGCCCAGGTGGGGCGTCACGAAAACGATCGGGCGGTTTCCCGCGCGCAGGCGCTCCACGTCCTCCCAGCCCTCCAGGCCGCGCACCAGGGCGATCGCCTCCCCGGGCCTGAACAGCGCCCATGCGAGCTCGGTCGCTCCCTTGCCGATCTGCGCGGCATTGGCGCGTGCGAAGCGGCCCGGGTTCGGTCCCGCCAGGCCGCTCGCGATCGCGTTCTCGCGGGTGCGGTTGCGAAACCGCGGCGAGAGCGCGTGCACGAGGCGCCCGAGGAAGGCGCCCAGCGCATGGTTGGCGCGCAACGGCAGGCGCGCGAGGAGCCTGAAGATGAGTTTCACGGCGGGTGGTCGGCAGCGCGGTATCTGTTAAAATTTCGCGCTTACTTCCGAGGGATTTCCGGCAATGAAAAGCGTGTTCCTGTTCACGTCCGAGTCGGTCTCCGAAGGCCATCCCGACAAGGTTTCGGACCAGATTTCCGACGGCGTTCTCGACGCGATTCTAGCCCAGGATCCCAAGTCCCGAGTGGCCGCCGAGACCTTGTGCAACACCGGCCTCGTCGTGATGGCCGGCGAGATCACCACGCGCGCCAATGTGGACTACATCTCGATCGCACGCGACACCATCAAGCGCATCGGCTACGACAATACCGAGTACGGCATCGACTACAAGGGCTGCGCGGTCATGGTCTGCTACGACAAGCAGAGCCCCGACATCGCACAGGGCGTGGACAACGCCCAGGACGACAACCTCGACCAGGGCGCGGGCGACCAGGGCCTCATGTTCGGCTACGCCTGCGACGAAACCCCGGTGCTCATGCCGGCGCCGATCTATTACGCCCACCGCCTCGTCGAGCGCCAGGCGATGCTGCGCAAGGACGGCCGGATGCCATACCTGCGCCCGGACGCGAAGAGCCAGGTGACGTTCAAGTACGTGGACGGCAAGCCCTTCGAGATCGATACCGTCGTGATCTCCTCGCAGCACGCCCCCGAGATGTCGGAGGGCCCGAAGATGAAGCAGGAGTTCGTGGATGCGGTGATCGAGCAGATCATCAAGCCCTGCCTGCCGAAGGAATTCCTCAAGGACACGAAGTACCTGGTGAACCCGACCGGCCGCTTCGTGGTGGGCGGACCGCAGGGCGACTGCGGCCTCACGGGGCGCAAGATCATCGTCGACACCTACGGCGGCGCCTGCGCGCACGGCGGCGGGGCCTTCTCCGGCAAGGACCCCTCGAAGGTGGATCGCTCGGCCGCGTACGCCGCCCGCTACGTGGCGAAGAACGTCGTCGCCGCCGGCCTCGCGAGGCAGTGCCAGATCCAGGTGAGCTACGCGATCGGCGTCGCGCGCCCGATCAACGTGACCGTCTACACCGAAGGCACGGGCGCCATTCCCGACGAGAAGATCGCGGCGCTCATCCAGCAGCACTTCGACCTCCGGCCCAAGGGCATCGTGAAGATGCTGGACCTCCTGCGCCCGATCTACCAGAAGACCGCCGCCTACGGCCACTTCGGCCGCGAGGAGCCCGAGTTCTCGTGGGAGCAGACGG
>CAMPHL010000455.1 GCA_946885905.1 uncultured Pseudomonadota bacterium
GCGGGATCATATTCGCCGCGGCGAAGCAAGAGCCCCGCCTGATGATCGAGCTCGAACGCAGGGTGCTGGATGAGGAGACGCCTTGCGCCGGGATGGACGAAGCGCGGCTGGCGTTAGCTTTGGCGCGTACTCACGGGGAGCTGGTGTTGATTCACCCTTTCCGCGAGGGCAACGGCCGCTGCGCGCGCCTGTTGGCCTACCTGATGGCCATTCAGGCTGGCCTGCCATCCCTGGATTTCAGCGTTCTCGCAGGTCGGGGCAGGCCGACGTATTTCGGAGCCGTGCAGGCTGCGGTCGCCAGGGACTACGTGCCGCTGACAACCCTCTTCCGAAAGGCGATCAGGAAGACCCTTTTCTCGTACGGCCGGCCGTTGTGACGTGCTTTGTCGACGCGAAAGGCTTTCGGATACCTTCCACGGCCGACGAAGTGGCAGCCGACCGGCGCACGGACTCTTCCCGAGCGCGCCGGTTGCGAAGGTAGGGATTGTTGCTCAGCAGCTTCGAAGCCATGTCAATATTTTAGCTCATGCCTGGATGAAACGAGGCACCAGTTCATGCTGAGCCAGGTCTACGAGGGGCTGCTGCTCAAGATGGACGACAAGAACCTGGAGGCGCCTGTCGACTGAGCGGGGCTGCGGCCGGGCGACGACTAGCGAGTGAGTCGGTACATGAGTATGGCCGCTCGGATCGCGCCGCGTTCGATCGAAGCGACTTCCATCTGTTCGAAATCGGTATGGGCGCCGGACCCGGAAGCGCCCAGGCCATCCACGGCGGGGATGTAGGGCGCGACGAACTGCACGTCGCCGGCTCCCCGCAGCGCGGGATCCATCGCCCGGATGGGACCCAGGCCCGCATCCTGGCTGGCCTTCGAGAAGGCTTCGAGCAGCAGCGCGCCCGCTTCGGTCGGGGCCTGCGGCGGATAGGCTTCGCTGAACGTGATGCTCGCCTGCGTGTGGGGCAGGTTCTTCGCCACGATCTCGCGCATGCGCGACCTCACGCGCTCGCCCTGCTCGGGCGTGAGGTAGCGCAGGTCACCGCGCACCTCGGCCTCGCGCGCGATCACGTTGTTCTTGCCGAAGGCGCTGCCCGTCGCGGTGTCGTAGTCGAATTTCGCGTTGGTGCCGCCCACGATGACGCCCGGGTTGAAGGTGAGGTTGGGCTCGCGCAGCTCGCGGCGGAATTCGTCCACGATGCGCACCGCCTCGAAGATCGCGCCGTAGCCGCTCACCTGCGAGAAGACGCCGCCCGAGTGCCCCGGCCGGCCGGTCACCTTGAGCGTCCAGCCGCCCGCGGAGCGGCGCGCGTAGCTCGCCATGTGCCCGCCTTCGCGCGAGCGCGCGCTCGCCTCGAAAGCGAGCGCGAGGTCGCTTTGCCTGGCGAGCTCGACCATGTCCGCGCGCGCCACTTCCCGGGGCGAGCCCACGCGCTCCTCGTCGCCCGTGAAGATCACCGAGATCGTGGCGCCGTCGAGCACGCCGGCGGACTTCATCGCGCGCAGCGCCTCGAGGAGGACGACGTTGCCGCCCTTCATGTCGCTCACGCCTTGGCCGCGCACGCGATCGCCGCGCGGATCCCACAAAGCGACCGTGCTTTCCGGCTCGAATACGGTGTCGAGGTGGCCGATCAGGAGCACGCGCTTGCCCTGGCTGCCCTTGCGGGTGGCGATGAGGTGGCCGGCACGCTTCATCTCCGGCGGCATCTCGGCCCATCGGGTCTCGAAGCCGAGCGCGTCGAGCTCCGAACGCAGGATGCGGCCCACCTCGCGCACGCCGGCCGTGTTCATCGTGCCGCTGTTCACGCGCACGGTCCGCTCCAGGAGCGCGAGCGCCTCCGGCGCGCGCGATTTCACCGCGGCGACGAGGCGCTGCTCGGTGTCGTCGAGTTGGGCGTGGGCCGTTACGGCGATGCTTGCGAGCGCAACCGCCAGGACTCGCAGGGGCAGGCGTGGCATAGCCGCGCATCGTATCAGTTGCAGACGTGGTCGAGGATCGAGAACGGCCCGAGGGCGCGGACGGCCTCCAGCTCCGTGTCGTTGCGGACGAAGAAGGCGCCGGCGAAGGCGATCGAGTTGATCGGCACGCCCTCGAAGCGGTCGCGCACCCGCGGCACGACCAGCATCCAGCCCGGCCCCAGCAGCATGTTGTAGCTCTTCGACTGGCGCTCGACGCCGCCCGCCAGGACCGTGCCCACGCCGGCCTTCCCGAGCAGCTCGCGATAGGTCCGGTGCAGCCGCGGCGGATCCAGGTGGTCCACGCGCGCGAACGCGAACGGAAACGGCAGGGCGGGTGGATCGGGCACGAGCTTCGGGGCCATCGGGATCGGCAGGTGCGGCGAGAGCGGCAGGCTCACGACCTGCATGTGCTTGTGCGGCTGGCTGGCGCCCGAGTCGCGCCCGCCGTTGTAGAAGCCGATCGCGCGGCCGTTCGGGGGCAGGCAGGCGACCAGGGCCTCGAAGTCGGCGCGGTCGAGCAGCACCTCCTGGTCCTCGAACTCGCGCGTGACCACGAGCACGTGGTCCTCGACCACGTGGTACTTGTTGAGCATCGCACGGTGCTTGTCCCCCAGGCGGTCCACGACGATGAGCTCGGGCTCCGGGTCCACGAACGGGTTTCCCGGCTTGCCCTTGGGCTGGGTGCGCAGCTGCCGTTCCCAGTCGATCGCGCGGCGCACGACGAACTCGACGCCGCCGTCCTCGACGAAGAAGGGCTCGCTCTCGATGCGGTAGAGGGCGCCGCTCGCATGGGCGGCATTCGAGCGGGCGCGCACCGCGCCCCAGATGTCGATGCTCATCCCTGGATCAGGCGATGCGATGCGCCATCAGTTCCAACGGGGTTGCAGCACGACCATCAGGACGATCATGAGGATCGCGAACAGGCC
>CAMPHL010000456.1 GCA_946885905.1 uncultured Pseudomonadota bacterium
CCGTGATCGGCACCAGCTTCGCGCCGCAGGACGTGGTCGGGTCCTGGATGTTGGCCGAGGGGTGGCCCACGCCGTAGAAGAAGCCGTCGATCTTGCCGTCGCACAGCGCGGGGCCGTGCTCGTCGGCCTTGAGCTCGGAGGCGAGCGCGAAGTCCGACAGCTTCCAGCCCAGGGCGGCGATCAGCTCCTCGAGCGAGGCGCGCGTGCCCGAGCCGGGGTTGCCGACGTTGAACTTCTTGCCCTTCATGTCGGTGAAGCTCTTCGCGTTCGCTTCCTTGCGGGTGAGCACGGTGAAGGGTTCGGGGTGCAGGCTCATCACGGCACGCAGGTCGCCGTACGCCTGGCCCTTGAACTGCGCCTCGCCCTTGTACGCGTTGTACTGGACGTCCGATTGCGCGACGCCGAGGTCCAGCTCGCCCGCCTTGATGGTGTTCACGTTGAACACCGAGCCGCCGGTGGATTCCACCGAGCAGCGGATCCCGTGCTTGGCACGGTCCTTGTTCACCAGTCGGCAGATGGCGCCGCCCGCGGCGTAGTAGACGCCGGTGACGCCGCCGGTGCCGATCGTGAGGTACTTCTGCTGGCCGATCGCGGCCGGCGCGGCGAAGGCGGCGCCGACGGCGAAGGCGAGGGTGACTGCGAGCTTCTTCATCCGTGTTTCTCCTCTGGGGGGCTTGTTGTGGGTGCGATTCTACGCGGCCCGTTTGAGCGACGCGGTTCCTGAATGGATGGCGGCGGCGATGCGCTCGACGATCTCGTCGAGGTCCGTGCGCGTCGCGATGAAGGGCGGCGCGAGGAGCACGTGGTCGCCGCGCACGCCGTCGATGGTGCCGCCCATGGGATAGCACATGAGGCCGCGCTGCATGGCTTCGGACTTCACCTTGGCGTTGAGCTTCGAGGCCGGGTCGAACGGCTTCTTGCCGGCGCGGTCCTCCACCAGCTCGATGCCCCAGAAGAAGCCGCGGCCGCGGATGTCGCCTACGTGAGGATGCGCATCGAGGGCGCGATGCAGCGCCTTGGACAAATAGGCGCCGTCGGTGCGCACCTTCTCGAGCAGGTTGTCGCGCTTGATCACGCGCTGGACGGCAAGCGCCGCGGCTGCCCCGGCGGCATGGCCGATGTAGGTGTGGCCGTGCTGGAACATGCCGCTGCCCTTGCGCAGCGCATCGACGATCTTCGTGGCGACGAGAACCGCGCCGACCGGCTGGAATCCGCCGCCGAGGCCCTTGGCGATGGCCTGCAGGTCGGGGGCGATACCTTCCTGCTCGAGCGCGTGGAGGCTGCCTGTGCGTCCCATGCCGCACATCACCTCGTCGGCGATGAGCAGGATGCCGTGGCGGTCGCACACCTCGCGGATGCGCTTGAAGTATCCGGGCACGGGCGGCACGGCGCCGAGCGTTGCGCCGACGACGGGTTCGGCGACGAAGGCGATCACGCGCCTGGGACCGATCTCCTGGATCTTCGCTTCCAGCTCGTCGGCCAGCCGCGCGCCGTATTGCTCCGGCGTCTCGTCCGCGCGCCTGTCGCGGTATTCGTAGCAGGGCGACACGCGGCCGACTTCGATGAGCAGGGGCGCGAACTGTTTCCGGCGCCACTCGTTGCCGCCGACGGCGAGCGCGCCCAGCGTGTTGCCGTGATAGCTCTGGCGTCGCCCGATGAAGACACTTCTTTCGGGCTCGCCGGTTTCGACGAAGTACTGGCGGGCGAGCTTGAGCGCCGCCTCCATCGCCTCCGAGCCGCCCGACACCATGTACACGTGGCCGATGCCCTTCGGCGCGTCGGCGACCAGGACCTCGGCCAGCTCTTCGGCGACCTCGGTCGTGAAGAAGCTCGTGTGGGCGTAGGCGACCTTGTCGAGCTGCGCGTGCAGCGCGGCGATCACTTCGGGATGCTGGTGGCCCAGGCAGGAGACGGCGGCCCCGCCGCTCGCGTCGAGGTAGGCCTTGCCGTCGCGGTCGGTGAGGGTGATGCCCTTGCCCGATACGGCGACCGGAAGCTGGCCGCGCAGGCTGCGGTGGAGGATCTTGGTCATGGGCGCGAGGGATTTCGCCCAATTATGGAGCAATCGAGGGCCCGGGGTCGGAGGCGACCTGCAGCGCCACGAGGAAGCGCGCGACCATGTTGTACGTGGCGATGGCGGCGGTGAGCTCGACCAGTTCCGTGGTCGAAAACCGCTTGCGCACCAGCTCGAAGAGCGAATCCGGAACCTCCACGTTGCGCGTCATCGTGAGGGCGTAGCGGATGGCCAGGCGCTCGTCTTCGCTGAAACGTGTATCGGTGGTGGCGCTATCGGGGTCGAGGATGTGCGGGCGCAAGGCGTCGCTGCCGCCTGCACGGACGTATTCGGGCCAATGGTGTTCGAACTCGTAATCGGCGCCGGTTTCGCGCGCGACGGTGCAGATCGCGATTTCCTTCAGGCGCGGCGAGACCGAGACTTCGCGGCGGACCGCTCCGAGGTAAGCGTTCCAACCGCGGGCAAGCGGCTCGCTCCAGAGCAGCGCCCGGTCGAGGTTGATCAGCTTGCCGCCACGGCGCTTTTCGATCGCGGCCACGAGGTGGACGTCGCGGGGGGCGGCTTCTGGGGTCCAGGCAGGGATGCGCATTGGGAAACTTTCGGGCCGGGGAAGGGACGATAGGGTAGCCAGACTGCTAAAATAGCGGACTCCCACCGGAGAGGTGGCAGAGTGGTCGAATGCGCCTGACTCGAAATCAGGTTTACGGAAACGTAACGGGGGTTCGAATCCCTCCCTCTCCGCCAGATTCCTTGCGAAACCTGCTCTCGCGACTCGTATTAAATGTCGCGATCCCCTCGCTACCTGCACTCAGGCGTAGGGATTGCCGGGTGAGGTCCGAGACGACGCAAACGC
>CAMPHL010000457.1 GCA_946885905.1 uncultured Pseudomonadota bacterium
CATCACCGCGGCGGCGGTGATCACCTTCGGCCCGTGGGAAGGGCTCACGTACTCGATGATCGGCGTGATCCTCGCGGGCATCGTCGGCTTCGCGATCGGGCGGCGCTTCCACCGCGACGCCGCGCGCCGGATCGCCGGCCCCAGGCTCGCCCGTGTGAGCCATCTCATCCAGCAGCGCGGCATCGTGGCCGTGGCGCTGGTGCGCTTCGTGCCGATCGCGCCCTACCTCGTGGTGAACGTGGTCATGGGCGCGATGCGGATCAGGTTCATCGACTTCGTGGCCGGCACTTTCCTGGGAATGCTGCCGGGGGCGATGGCGGCGACCGTGCTCTCCGACCAGCTGGCCTCGATGCTGCAGGACCCCGCGCGGGTGAACGGGTGGCTCATCGCCGGCGCGGTGGGCGTGTTCATCGCGCTCGGCTACACGGGCCAGCGCATCCTGCGCCGCATGGAAGCGCGCCAGTCCTTCGCCTGAGGAGCGCATGGCCACGGTGCGCGTCGCGACCTACAACGTCCATCGCGCCATCGGCACCGACGGGCGCTCGGACCCCGAACGGATCCTCTCGGTGCTGCGCGAGATCGACGCCGACGTGTACGCGCTGCAGGAGGTCGAGGCCCACGACAGCGGCGCCGACATGCTCGCGTGGCTGGGATCGGAGCTTCGCTTCCACTCGATACCGGGCACCACGCTCAAGCGCCACGACGGCCACTTCGGCAACGGGGTGCTCTCGCGCTGCCCGGTGCGCGCCAGGCGCCTCACGGACCTTACGTGGCGCGGGCGCGAGCCGCGCGGTGCGATCGCGATCGACGTCGACTGCGCGAGCCGCGAGCTGCGCGTGGTGGCCACGCACCTGGGACTGCGGCCCGCCGAGCGGCGCGACCAGGTGCAGCAGCTCCTGCACCTCTTCCGCGAGCGCCCCGACGACCACTCGGTGCTGCTGGGCGACCTCAACGAATGGTTCCTGTGGGGACGGCCGCTTCGCCGCCTGCACCGCCATTTCAAGGAAACGCCTTCGCTCGCGACCTTTCCTTCGTTCGCGCCGTTTCTCGCGCTCGACCGCGTCTGGGCGCATCCGCGGGCGATGCTCGGGAACCTCGCCGTGCACCGCACGCCGCTCGCACGCAAGGCCTCCGACCACCTGCCGCTCGTGGCGACTCTCCGGCTGTAGCTAGAATAGGTGCCGCGGGATGGGGGGTGGGCCCGCCTGGATTCGAACCAGGGACCAAGGGATTATGAGTCCCCTGCTCTAACCACCTGAGCTACAGGCCCGCCGAGAACATGATTTTACAGGCGGTAAGCGCACGACCCATGAGCGACGACGACTTCGACTTCACCCGGCCGCAGGAAGGCAAGGCCTCGGCGCCGTTCAAGGCGGCGAGCAGCCGCTTCTACAACTCCGGCGCCGCGGAGATGCTCTTCCGCGCCGCGGGCCGCGAGGAGCGCTTCGGCAACGGCCAGGCCATCTTCCTCGAGGACGAGAAAGTCACCAAGGGCGGGCTCTTCAAGGCGCCCAGCCGGATGTACTTCGTGGCCGGCGGGGAAGTGCTGCTCACGATGGGGCCGCGGCCGCTCGACACGGTGAAGAAGGGCGAGATCTTCGGCGAGATGGCGGTGATCAGCGGGCATCCGCGCAGCGCCAGCGCCGTGGCGCGCGGCGACTGCACGCTCTTCTCGATGGATGCCGACGAGCTGCAGGCGGCGATCGCGCGCAGCCCCGAGTTCGCCCTCATGCTCGCGAGCGTGATGTACGACCGGCTGCGCTTCATCGCGCAGCGCCTCGCGCAGAGGAAGCTCGAGCCGGGATCGATGGCGCGCGAGGCCACGGTCTTCGAGCCGCCGCTCGTGGCGCAACTGATCTCGGCCCTTCCCGCGGGGGCCATCGTGCGCTACCCGCGCGAGACGATCATCTTCAAGGAAGGCCAGACCGGCAACTTCATGTACCTGGTGAAGAGCGGCAAGGTGGCGATCGCAGTGGGCGCCAACGTGGTCGAGGTGGTCGGCCCGGGCGGCACCTTCGGCGAGATGGCGGTGGTCGACCAGTCGCCGCGCACCGCACGCGCCGGCGCGCTGGAGGAAAGCGAGCTCGTCTCGATCGACCGCGAGGCGCTGATGGCGCTGGTGAAAAAGCAGCCCGCCATCGCGATGGCGATGCTGCGCGGCATCGCCGACCGCCTGCGGCACATGAATTCGCTGCTGCAGTAGGTCAACGAGTTTCGCAGCTGCCGCGTACGGGCTCGCGCAGCAATGTGGTGCCTGCCGCGATCCACTGTCCCCAGCCGCGGCCGTCGTCGCGCACCTCGACCACGATCGGCTCGCGAGTGTCCGGCAAGCGCCAGGCGACCCAGTCCCGCACGGCGACCGCCGGAAACTCCGCCAGCACCCGTCCGTCATTGGCATCCCGAACCATGGCTCGCACCCCTTCCACGGCGGGTCCGGTCACCAGCGCGAGCCGCGATCCCGGGGGAGGCACGAACGGGCCGATATCGACCTTTCCCGTCGCCTCGTCCGAGCCGGCCTTCGATCCCCAGAAGGCCGAGGCCTCGAAGGGCGCGACGACCGTCCGGCTACGGAGCTCTCTGGCGGCTGTTCGTGTCGATCGCGTTGTTGTTCTTGAGTTGTGATGGTCGTGTGTCAGGAACCTCGTTGCGAAGGCCCGGCCGCCCGGCCCGGCCTGCGCGAATCTGACGTTCAGAACCCATGGTGTCGCACAAAGGCCGGCCTGACCGCCGGCATGGGCGCCGACGATGCTGCACGGGCTCCAGAGCCCCACAGGGAACGTTTGGTCATGATTCCTCCCCCGGCGCGTTTGGTTTTGTGCGCCCTGGGAATGATGACTGTATTAGGCC
>CAMPHL010000458.1 GCA_946885905.1 uncultured Pseudomonadota bacterium
GACGAGGCTCGCCACGACCGCGGCCAGCAGGAGGAGCACGAGGATTTTCATTCCTCGAGGATATCGGCCCCAACCTCCGGGCGGCAGGGGCAGCCGGCCCGATTTGCGACCGGTGCAGTTCAACCCTTGGCGAGCCGGCCGAGCAGGCGATACGCGAAGGCCTGGGCCTCGCTCCAGGGATGCCCCGTGTTCAGCCGCAGGCACCGCTCGAAGCCGCGCTTTGCGCTGAAGATAGGCCCGGGCGCGACGCTCACGCCGCGCTTCAACGCCGCCCGATAGATCGACATCGCATCGCATCCCTCGGGCAGCTCGGCCCAGACGAAGTAGCCGCCGGCAGGGCGCGTGTGCCGCGTGCCCTCCGGAAAATGCTCTCGAATCGCGCGCAGAGCCTGCGCGTGCTGCGATTGCAGCGCCGCGCGAAGCCTCCGCAGGTGATGGTCGTAGCCGCCCTGGCGCAGGAAATCCGCGAGCGCTTCCTGCACCGGGATGCTGGTCGCGATCGACGTCGTGAGCTTCCCGCGCTCGACCGCGCGCGCGAACCGCCCCGGCGCGCACCAGCCCAGGCGGTATCCGGGTGCGAGGGACTTGGAGAAGGAGCCGCAGTGAATCACGAGCCCGGCGCGGTCCCAGGCCTTCGCGGGGCGGGGTCGGACACGGCCGAAGTAGAGCTCCGCGTAAACATCGTCCTCGATGAGCGGCACCCCGTGGCGCGCGAGCAATTCGACCAGCGCCTGCTTCTTCGCCTCGGGCATCGTGGCCCCCAGCGGGTTCTGGAACGTGGTCATGCACCACACGGCCTTCACGTCGTTGCGCCGTATCGCACGCTCGAGGGCGGCGAGGTCCATCCCTTCCGCGGGGTCGGTGGCGATCTCCACCGCGCGCAGCCCGAAGCGTTCCACCGACTGCAGCGCCGCATAGAAGCAGGGCGACTCGATCGCGACCACGTCGCCCGGGCGCGTCACCGCCTCGAGGCAGAGGTTGAGCGCTTCGAGGGCGCCCGAAGTGACGACGATCTCGCCGGGCGGCACGTTCACGCCATGCGCGGAGTAGCGCTTCGCGAGCTGCCTGCGCAGCTCCGCGCTGCCGGGCGAAAGGTCCTCGACGGTCTTCCATGGATCGAGCCGCCGCGCGGTCTTTCCCAGCGCCTGCCCGAGCTTGCCGAGCGGAAAGAGCAGCGGACTCGGAAAGGCCGAACCGAGTGGCACCACGTCGCGCTTGCGGATCTCGCCCAGCACCTCGAACACCAGCTCGGAGACGTCGAGCGGCGCGGCGGTTTCCGGCGGGCTCGAGATCGCCGGCACGCTTGCGGCGGCCTTCCAATGCGCGTTCACGTAGTAGCCGGAGCGTGGCCGCGCGGAAACGAGGCCGCGGTCCTCGAGCAGGTAGTAGGCCTGCGTCACCGTCGCTACCGACAGGCGCCGGCTGGCCGCGACCGAGCGCGTGGACGGCAGGCGCTCTCCCGGCCGCAGGACGCCGGATTCGACCAGGCCCGCGAGCTCGTCGGCGAGGGACTCGTAGCGCGTCACGCGTCGATTCTACTTTGCGTTTTTCCCCGGCTCGCGCCGGAGGCGACGCAGGGAACACGGATGCACGCTATGCGTGAGTCGGATGAACACGGATGAACACGGGTAGAAGCAAAACCGTATGTGATTCGTGCCTGCGTTGAACGTAGCCCGAAACAGTCATGGGGTTGGGGTTATCCGCATTTATCCGCTTCATCCGACTCACGCATAGCGTGCATCCGTGTTCCCTGCGTCGCCTCCGGCGCGAGCCGGGGAAGTCACCGAACGCGAGCGGTGCGAGCCGGGCAAGCTCAACGAACGCGAGAAAAGCGCCACTCCTCGCTACGCCCCTTGCCCTGGATCCGGCCCTCGATGCGCGCGACCAGCGCCTCGCCTTCGCGCCAGTAGAGGATGCGCTGCGGGAAGTCGTGGCCGGCGTTCTCGAATACCACGCGGCGCTCGCCGAGATCCTTCAGCTTGAACTCCACGGGCGCTTTGCCGCCGGGGCTGGCGTAGTACGAGAAACCGTCGGGCGTCTCGGCGATGCGCAGGAACTCGTAACTCCTGCGGCCGTCGGGGCGCGCGGCGAGGTTGGCGGCGACCATCATTCCGTTCGCGGGTCCGAGCCACGACTCCGAGATGCTCGCCTGCGCGGTTTCCTGCACCCATGTGCCGGCCATCCAGTCGAGCGAGGCGACGCGCGGCGGCGATTGCGCGGACGCGGTGCTGGCAACGAGCAGGCCGAGGACTGCGAGGTTTCGGATCATCGGTTCGCTCCGGGACGAAGTGCACGCAGCGTAGCGCACCCGATCGGAGCGCACTTGTACATTCGCGACGCCTAGACCAGCGCCTGTGCGATGCCCCCGGGCGTGCGGTGGAACGCGGAGGGCGTGCACCCCACGAATCGCCGGAAATCGCGGATGAAGTGGCTCTGGTCGAAGTAGCCGGCGGCGATCGCGGCATCGGTCCACGGACGGGCGCTGTCGTGCTCGATGAGATCGAAGACGCTGCGAAAACGGAAGATGGTGGCGAGCAGCGCGGGGCCCACACCCACCTGGTCGCCGAAGCGGCGCTCGAGCTGGCGGCGCCCGAGCGCGCAGTCGCGTGCGAGGGACTCGAAGCAGACATTCCCGCGTGTGGCTTCGATGCGATCGGCTGCAGTGCGCGCGACGGTGTCGTCCTGCCCCGCGTGTCCCAATCGCGCGCCGAGCCAGCCCGCCAACGCCTGCGCTCGCGCCGCGATCGACGGCTCCCGCTCGAGCGTTTCGACGAGACCGCCTGCCGCGACCGCAAGCCGGCGATCCGTGGCTTGCCGCATCGAGAAGCCCACGAA
>CAMPHL010000459.1 GCA_946885905.1 uncultured Pseudomonadota bacterium
GGATAGCGCTCGTTGCCAACGCCTGGCTCGAGGGGAGCTATACCGAGCGCTATCCCGACGTGGGCCTCGACGAGGCGGGGATGCGCACGCTCTTCCGCCAGTTCTCGTTTCCCGGCGGGATCGGCAGCCACGCCACGCCTGAAGTCCCGGGCTCGATCCACGAGGGTGGGGAGCTGGGCTACGCGCTCTCGCATGCCTACGGAGCGGCCTTCGACGATCCGGAGCTCATCGTCGCCTGCGCGATCGGCGACGGCGAGGCCGAGACGGGTGCGCTCGCCGCGTCGTGGCACTCGAACAAGTTCCTCAATCCCGCGCGCGACGGCGCGGTGCTGCCGATCCTTCACCTGAACGGCTGGAAGATCAACAACCCGACGGTGCTGGCGCGCATCCCGCACGCGGAGCTGGATGCCTTCATCACCGGGTGCGGCCACCGCGCGTGGTACGTGGAGGGAGAGGATCCGAAGGCGATGCACGAGGCGATGGCCAGGGCACTGGACGAGATCGTGGAAGAGATCCGGGCCATACGGCGCAAGGCCCGTGGCGGGGCGGACGCGGCGCGGCCTCGCTGGCCCGCGCTGGTGCTGCGCACGCCCAAGGGATGGACCGGCCCGCGCGAGGTCGATGGGCTTCGCGTCGAGGGCACCTGGCGCTCGCACCAGGTCCCCGTCGCAGACATGGACGATCCGGGCCACCTCCGGTTGCTGGAAGCGTGGATGCGCAGCTATCGCCCGCAGGAGCTGTTCGACGAGCGCGGCGCGCCTCGCCCCGAGATCCTCGAGCTCGCGCCGCAGGGCGAGCGCCGGCTGGGCGCGACACCGCGCGCGAACGGCGGGCTCCTGCTGCGCGACCTGCGGCTGCCCGACTGGCGCGCCCATGCATTGGCGCTGCCTTCACCCGGGGCGGCGAGCGCGGAGGGCACGCGCCCGCTCGGCCGCTTCCTGCGCGACGTGATGGCCGCGAACCCGGTCGACTTCCGCGTGGTCGGGCCCGACGAGACGGCCTCGAACAAGCTGGACGCGGTGTTCGAGGCGGGAGGGCGCGCGTGGATGGCGGAGCGCTCCGAATACGACGCCGACCTCTCGCCCGGTGGGCGGGTGCTCGAGATCCTCTCCGAGCACACCTGCCAGGGCTGGCTCGAGGGCTACCTGCTCACCGGGCGCCACGGCTTCTTCAGTTGCTACGAAGCCTTCATCCACATCGTCGACTCGATGTTCAACCAGCACGCGAAGTGGCTGGACGTGAGCCGCGACGTCGCCTGGCGCAAGCCCGTGGCCTCGCTCAACATCCTGCTCACCTCGCACGTCTGGCGCCAGGACCACAACGGCTTCTCGCACCAGGATCCGGGATTCATCGACGTGGCCTGCAACAAGAAGGCGGAGGTCGTGCGCGTGTACCTGCCCCCGGATGCGAACTGCCTCCTCTGGGTGGCCGACGAGTGCCTGCGATCGCGCCACCGCATCAACGTGATCGTCGCGGGCAAGAACGACCAGCCGCAATGGCTCGATGCGGCGGCCGCGGAGCGCCACTGCCGCCGCGGCATCGGCGTCTTCGAGTGGGCGAGCACGCATGGCGCCGCGGATCCCGACGTCGTCATGGCCTGCGCGGGCGACGTGCCGACGATCGAGACGCTGGCGGCGGTCTCCCTGCTTCGCCAGGTCGCGCCCATGCTTCGCGTGCGGGTGGTGAACGTCGTGGACCTCATGGCGCTGCAGCCGCCCGAGGAGCACCCGCAGGGCCTCGACGACGAGGCCTTCGACGCGCTCTTCACGCGCGACAAGCCCATCGTCTTCGCCTACCACGGCTATCCATGGCTCATCCACCGCCTCACGTACCGGCGCGCCAACCATGCCAACCTGCACGTGCGCGGCTACAAGGAGGAGGGCACCACCACCACGCCCTTCGACATGGCGGTACGCAACGATATCGACCGCTTTCGCCTGGTGATGGACGTGGCGAGACGCGTTGCGCCGCTCGCCCCGGCGCGTGCCGCGATCGAGGCGGCCATGCTGCGCCGACGGGAGCGGCACCATGCCTACATCCGCGAACACGGCGTGGACATGCCCGAGGTCGCCGATTGGAAATGGGATGGAAGCGCAGCCGCTGCACCCGGCCGCGGCTGAGCTGCCGCCGCCCGTTCGCCGCTACCTGCAGCGCGCCGGCCGTGGATTCTCCTCGCGCGTATGGCTGCGCCAGCGGGGCGAGCTGCGCACGAGCCCCTCGAGCTCGCGCTGGATGGCCTTCGAGGCGACGCAGGAAGCGCGGGCCGACCGGCCCGAGTTCCTCTGGCGTGCGCGCGTGCGGCTCGGCGGCGCGCTGTCGCTCGAGGTGGTGGACCGCCTGGCCGACGGCGTGGGCTCCGGCGAAGTCCGGTTCCTCCGGATGCGGATCGGCGCGGACGCGGGCACGCCCGAGATGAACGCCGGGTCGCTCCATCGTTACCTCGCCGAGGCGCTCTGGTATCCGGAAGCGCTGTGGCCGAGCACGCGCCTGAGCTGGGAGCCGCTCACCGAATCGAGCGCGCAGGCCACGTTGCGCGACGGGGCCACGGCGGTTTCGCTCGAGTTCCGTTTCGCCTCGTCCGGCGACGTCGAGTCGATCTACACGCCGGCGCGATGGGGAAAGTTCGGGCGCCGCTACCGCGTCCTCCCGTGGGAGGGGCATTTCCGCGACTACGTCCGGCGCGACGGTCGCCGCGTGCCGCGCGAGGCCGAAGTCGGCTGGTACGTGGACGGGAGTTACGGCTGCGTCTGGAGGGGCCGCATCGACGTCGCCGGCTGAACGCCATCCCGCGCTACCAATAC
>CAMPHL010000460.1 GCA_946885905.1 uncultured Pseudomonadota bacterium
GAATGCTGCTGCAACGACGGCAGCAGCATTCCTGGCCCTCGAGCTCCAGGGCGCGTGCCGAGGCTTGCAGGAAGAAGACGGTCAGGTCCTGCAGCCGGATGTTCGGCGAGGGGGTCGAGGCGAGCAGATCGGAGAGCCGGCGGTGATGCGCGTGCACCTCGTCCGCGCTGGCGACCAGGTTCGGCCGTTGCTCGCGCGGGATCCACGACCAGTGCTCTTCGGGATAGGCGAGCAGGTATTCGTTCACGACGCGAAGCAGGGCGTCGTGCGTGCCTGCGTCGATGACGGCCTTGTGCCAGTTCATGCCGGTGCTGAACCGCCTCCGCTGGAGCAAGCGCCCTGGATCGCAGGGCGCCGAGTGGCTATTCGACAGTGACCGACTTGGCAAGGTTGCGCGGCTTGTCCACGTCGGTGCCGCGCACCAGCGCCGCGTGATACGCGAGGAGCTGCAGCGGCACGGCGTGCACGATGGGCGAGACGAGCTGGGGATGCGGCGGGGCCTGGATCACGTGCAGCCCTTCGCCGGGCGCGATGGCGGCGTCCTCGTCGGCCATCACGAAGAGCTCGCCGCCCCGGGCGCGCACCTCCTGCAGGTTGCTCTTGAGCTTTTCCAGCAGCTGGCCGCGCGGCGCGATCGCCACCACCGGCATGCTGGCGTCGACCAGGGCGAGCGGGCCGTGCTTGAGCTCCCCCGCGGGATAGGCCTCGGCGTGGATGTACGAGATCTCCTTGAGCTTGAGCGCGCCTTCGAGCGCGATCGGGTAGTGGATCCCGCGTCCCAGGAAAAGCGCGTGGCGCTTGAGCGCGAACCTGGCCGACCAGTCCGTGACCGGCCCTTCGCATTCGAGCGTGCGCTGCAGGATGCCCGGCAGGGCGCGCAAGGCGGCAATCGCTTCTTCTTCGCGGCCGGCCGTGAGGCGCCCGCGGACCTTCGCGAGGGACAGCGCCAGCATGAGGAGCGCGGCCAGCTGGGTCGTGAAGGCCTTGGTGGATGCCACGCCGATCTCCGGGCCCGCGCGTGGGAGCAAGCGCAGCGCCGAGGCGCGTACCAGCGCCGATTCCGCGACGTTGCAAATGGCGAGGCTCATCGGCTGGCCGAGCGCGTGCGAGTGCTCGAGGGCGGCGAGCGTATCGGCGGTCTCGCCCGATTGCGATATCGCGACCACGAGCGTGTCGGGGTCGGGCACCGAGTCGCGGTAGCGATACTCGCTCGCCACTTCGACCGTGCAAGGCAGCCCCGCGATCGACTCGATCCAGTAACGCGCGACCTGTCCCGCGTGGCAGCTCGTCCCGCAGGCGAGCACGAGCACCTGCTTCGCGCGGGCGAGCAGGGCGGGAGCCTCGGTTCCGAACATCTCGGGCACGACGCAGCGTGCCGACAGCGCGAGCTCCAGCGTGTCGGCCACCGCGCGCGGCTGCTCGAAGATCTCCTTTTGCATGTAGTGGGCGTACTTGCCCAGCTCCACGGCGTCCGCGGCGAGCGCGGTCTGGTGGACCGGCCGCTCCACGCGCGCGCCGCGCGCCTTCTCCACGATGCGCACCTCGTCCAGGGCCACCTCGGCGCAGTCGCCGTCCTCGAGGTAGGTCACCTCGCGGGTCACTTGCAGCAGCGCCGAGGTGTCCGAGGCGGCGAAGTTCTCGTGCCGCCCGCGGCCGATGAGCAGCGGCGCGCCCATGCGGGCCACGACGAGCCGCGTCGGGTCCTTCTCGGCGATGACGCCGATCGCGTACGCGCCCTGCAGCTCCGAGATGCTGCGGCGCACCGCCTCGAGCAATCCCAGGCCGTCGCGCACGTGCGAGTGCACGAGGTGCGCGATGACCTCGGAGTCGGTCTCGGAGGCGAACACGTAGCCCATGCGCTTCAGCCGCGCGCGCATCTCCTCGTGGTTCTCGATGATTCCGTTGTGCACGACGGAGATGCCGCCGCTCACGTGCGGGTGGGCGTTCGCCTCGGAGGGCTTGCCGTGCGTGGCCCAGCGCGTGTGCGCGATGCCGATCTTGCCGGCGAGGCTCGCTCGCGTGACGAGGTCGCCGAGGGCGGACACGCGCCCGGAGCTGCGCAGCCGCTTGAGCGAGCCGTTCACCACCGCGATGCCGGCGGAGTCGTAGCCGCGATACTCGAGGCGCCGCAGCCCCTCCATCAGGATGGGAACGACGTTACGACGGGCGACCGCGCCCACGATTCCGCACATATATGATCCTTTCGAAGGGCGCCAGGCGCGAGGCACGAGGCATCGCCCTGTCCCTAGTAAGCGGTTGCGGGAACCTTCAACACCACGAATATCGTTTTCCAGATGATCTTCAGGTCCAGCGCCAGCGACCAATTCCTCAGGTAGTCCAGGTCGTAGGCCACGCGCGCGCGCATCTTCTCGACCGTGTCGGTCTCGCCGCGCAGGCCGTTCACCTGCGCCCAGCCGGTGATGCCGGGCCGCACCTTGTGGCGGATCATGTAGCTCTTGATGAGCTTGCGGTACATCTCGTTGTGCGCCACCGCGTGGGGACGGGGCCCGACGATGCTCATGCGGCCCTGGATCACGTTCACGAACTGCGGCAGCTCGTCGAGCGAGGTGCGGCGCAGGATCGCGCCCAGCGGCGTCACGCGGCTGTCGTTGCGCGTGGCCTGCGCGACCACGGGGCCGTCCTCGGTGACGGTCATGGTGCGGAACTTGTAGACCACGATTTCGCGTCCGTCGAGCCCGTAGCGGCGCTGGCGGAAGATGACGGGGCCGGGCGACGAGAGCTTCACGGCGGCCGCGATGGCGGCCAGGAGCGGCGAGATGAGTAC
>CAMPHL010000461.1 GCA_946885905.1 uncultured Pseudomonadota bacterium
CTGGTTAGGTTTTCCTTTAGCCGGGGCCGGGCGTCCGCTCCCAACCTGATACGGGGCCAGGGCCGTGCCAGGTACGGGCCAGGCCCAGGCCTGGCACAAGTACCTGGCCCGTACCTGGCCCCGGTGTTGCCTTTGCTGTGGCGTGCGTATGCGCACGCGGACCGTGCGCTGGCGCGCGGGTGGCGCGGCGCCGAGGCGCCGGGCGACGTGATGCAGATCGTGCCGCCTGAATGCCGGCTCGAGGAGAGCGAGCGCTGCTGGCGCGCGCGCATCCAGGCGGCGCGGCTGGACGTGGCGTTCGTCCTTGGAGACCTCGATGTCGCCTCGATCGCGAAGCACGCGCGCTATGGCGCCTGGCGCTTCTGTTTCGGCGAGGGCCAGGACATGTGCGCGAAGCTCGCGGGCGTGCGCGAGGCGATCGAGGATTCGCCCGTGGTCGCTTCCGGCATCCGCATCCATCGCCCGGGGAAGCCCGACCGCATCGCGTGCCGCAGCTGGTCGCGCAACTACCTGTCGGTCACGCGCAGCCGGGCGAGCATGTTCGCAAAGACCGGCGAGTTCGTGTCGCGCGCGCTGCGCGACCTGCGCGCGGGCGGCAGCAAGTGGATCGAGCTCGGCACCGAGCCCGCCGGCGATCCGCTGCCGCACGCCTTCCCCGCGATGCCGAAACTCATCCGCGGCCTCACCAGCCTCTCCACCCGCGTGGTGCGCCGCGCGGCGCAGAAGGCGCTCAAGCTCGAGACCTGGTCGATCGCCTACCGCTTCGGCCCGGATGACGACTGGAACGGCTCGCTCGACGGCTGGCGGCGGCTCGACCCGCCCGCGGGCTGGTTCTGGGCGGACCCGTTCCCGATCGAGCGCGACGGCCGCTACTGGATCTTCTTCGAGGAGCAGCCGCTCGGCGCCGCGAAAGCGCACATCAGCGTGGTCGAGGTGCGCAAGGACGGGACCACCTGGGGCCCGGTCAAGGTGCTCGAGCGTCCCTACCACCTCTCGTACCCGTTCCTGGTCGAGGAGGGCGGCGAGCTCTACATGGTCCCCGAGACCGCCGACAACAACACCGTCGAGGTCTACCGCTGCCTCGGCTTTCCGGCGAAGTGGAAGCTCGAGCGCGTCCTGCTGGAGGGCGTGCGCTGCGTCGACGCGACGCTGCATCGCGAGGACGGCCGGTGGTGGATGTTCGCCAACGCCGCGGCGCCGGGCGCGGAGCTGAACGACGAGCTGGCGATCTACAGCGCCGAGACGCTCCTGGGCGAATGGCGCCCGCATCGCCGCAACCCGGTGAAGAGCGACGTGCGCAGCAGCCGCCCCGCGGGCCGTCTCTTCCGCCGCGGCGACGGGCTCTATCGTCCCGGCCAGATCTGCACGCCGCTTTATGGCGCCGGCATCGCGCTCAACCGCGTGACGCGCCTCACGTCCGAGGAGTACGCCGAAGAGGAAGCCGCGCGCATCGAGCCGCGGGACGGGCGCACCCTCGGCATCCACACCTTCAATCGCGCCGGCGAGCTCAGCGTCGCGGATACCTTCGAACGCAGGCCGAGGTTCTGACGCATGGACGCACGCAACGGCATCGAAGACATGCTCCACCCGCTGCTCGGGCGCTACCTCAAGGCGCCCGACTGGGTGAAGGCCTCCGCCGGCCGCGCGTATCGGGCGCTTCCGGACTCCTTGAAGCTGGGCGGAGCCTACGAGGAATTCCGCGCGCTCGTCGCGGGCGAAAACAGCGTGGGCCCGATGGCGCGGCTGGAAGCCACGCTCGCCTGGGCGATCGAGACGGTGCCGGCGTACGCGCAGTACAAGCCGCTGCTGCGCGGCGGGCGCGACCCGCGCGAGATCCTCGCCGCGCTGCCGATCACCGACAAGCTCGACATCAAGCACGACCTCGAGCGCTACCTCTCGCGGGCGCTCCCGCCCTCGGCGCGGCTCGAGACCTTCACGGGCGGCTCCACGCGCCACCCGATGCGCTTCTTCCTGCACAAGCACGTGACGCGCCCCAAGGAGCAGGCCTTCATGCAGGACTTCCGGGCGCGCGTCGGTGCGACCGAAGCCGACCTCGTGCTCGCGATGCGCGGGCGCATCGTGCCCACGGCGGCGCAGCCGGACGGGCGGCTCTGGATGCTCGAGCCGATCCGCCGCCAGCTCATCGTCTCGTGCGACCACCTCGAGCGCCGCTACATGCCGCGCTACGCCGAGGCGTTGTCGCAACATCGTCCCGCAATCGTCGAGGCCTTTCCCTCGGCGCTGTATCCGCTCGCGCGGTGGCTGCGCGACCACCCGATGCCCGAGTTCACCGGCAACGTGCGCGGCGTGATGCTCTTTTCCGAGAACGTCGATGCCGCGCAGCTCGCGGTGATCCGCCAGGTGTTCCCCTGCCCGGTGATCGCGCATTACGGCCATTCCGAGCGCGTGCTGATGGCGGGCACGATGCCGGGCGACGACCGCTATTTCTTCTGGCCGCAGTACGGCTACCTCGAGCTCGTGGACGAACGCGGCAGGACCATCACCGAGCCTGGCCGCATGGGATTCGTCGTCGGAACGAGCTTCGACAACCGCGTCATGCCCTTCGTGCGCTACCGCACCGGCGACCTCGCCGTGCTCTCGGCCTCGGCGCACCCCGAGCTGCCGGCGTTCCCCGCCTGTGATCGCATCGTCGGGCGGCTGCAGGAATTCGTGGTGTGCCGCGACCGGCGCCTGGTGTCGATCACCGCGATCGGCGCCGCGGCCTTCCCCCAGATGGGGCGGGGCGCGGGGGGGCGGTTGCGGCGGCGCGCTCGCC
>CAMPHL010000462.1 GCA_946885905.1 uncultured Pseudomonadota bacterium
ACCGTGACCGGGACCGACTCGCGGCTCGAATGGATCACCATCGCCGACAACCTGCGGCTCGCCGAGCTCGACGTGCGGATGGACGAGGCCGCGGTCGGCTCGGGCCGCATCGAAGGCGCGCACGGGGAGGATCTGCACAAGCTCTGGATCCTCGCCCGGGCGCTCAAGGCCGCGCGCGGCGCCGGCGAGGAGAAGCCCGACCGCCTCGACTACACCTTCCGCGTCGCCGCGGGGCGCGTATCGATCATCCCGCGCAAGCGCGGCTCGCCCGTGGACACGCTGGTCTCGGAGCTCATGATCCTGCTGAACTCGACCTGGGGAAAGCTCCTGGCCGAGCGCGGCTACGACGCCATCTACCGCAACCAGAAGGGCGGGAAGACGCGCATGGACGTGACCCCGGGGGAGCACGAGTGGCTGGGGGTGTCGCACTACGCGTGGACGAGCTCGCCGTTGCGCCGCTTCACGGACCTCGCCAACCAACGACAGCTGGCGGCCATGCTGCAGGGCGCCGAGCCCGCTTATGCGCGCGAGGAGCTCGAGGCCGCGGCGCGCGACTTCGACACGACCTACGAGGCCTACAACGAGCACCAGCGGGCCCTCGAGCGCTACTGGTGCCTCAAGTTCATCCAGCAGGAGGGCCTCGCGGAGATCGGGGCCACCGTGATCCGCGACGACCTCGTGCGCATCGACGGCATGCCGCTGGTGCTCCGGGTGGTGGGGCTTCCCGCCGGGACGGCTTCGAACGCGCGGGTGAGGGTGGCTTTCGGCGAAGTGGACCTCTGGGAGGCCCACGTTTTGGCTCGCTACGCCGGTAAATAGTCCCGTAGAATTCGGGTTCATGTCGTCACGCGTCCGAGTGTCCAGTTGACTGCGATGCAGCTGCGGCAGCCATCGCCAGACGCGGTAGTCTCCTTCTCCGATTTCCTGCTCGAACGCTTCGGCCTCGTGGCCTCGATGCAGGTTTCACTCGTCGCCTCGATCGCGGTCCACATCCTGGTGATCATCGGGCTCGGCTTCAAGTACATCCCGATGCCCAGGTTCGACGCGCCCCACAACGTGCTCGACGTCGTGCTGGTGAACGCGAAGACGGCCTCCAGGCCCCAGAAGGCCGACGCGCTCGCCCAGGCCAACCTCGATGGCGGCGGCAACACGGACGAGAAGCGGCGCGCCTCGACGCCTTTCCCGGTGATGCCCGAGCGCGATCCGAGTCGCGAGCTCAAGGCCGCGGAGGCGCAGCGCAAGGCGCTCGAGGACGAGGCGAAGGAGCTGATGACGCGCCTCAAGTCCAAGTCCCAGGTGACCAACGTGGAGCTGGCGCCGCAGGGCTCGGCCGCCGCGCAGGAGGACGCCAAGGACCTGGTGCAGAAGAGCCTGGAGATCGCGCGGCTCGAGGCGCAGATCCGCGCCCAGCACCAGGCCTACCAGGAGCGGCCGAAGCGCAAGTTCGTGGGCGCGCGCGCCCAGGAGTACCGCTTCGCGCAGTACGTCGACAACTGGCGGCTCAAGATCGAGCGCATCGGCAACCTGAACTACCCGGCCGAAGCGAAGGCGAAGAAGATCTACGGCCGGCTGCAGCTCACCGTCGCGATCAAGTCCGACGGCGAGATCGAGGGCGTGGAAATCAACCGCTCCTCGGGCCACAAGGTCCTCGACCAGGCGGCGCTTCGCATCGTCCGGCTGGCCGCGCCTTACGAGCGATTCCCGGCGAACATCAAGCGGGACACGGACATCCTGCACATCACCCGTACGTGGACCTTCACGCGCGGGGACCAGGTGCTCGCCGAATAGCTCGCGTGGTGCGCGATGGCGAGCGATCGTTCCTGCACTCGGGCGGCTCGCAATGCCGGCGAGGAGGGAACCGGGGGCGCGGAATTGAGCCAAACAACCCGTGGGTTTAGAATACTCGAGCGGTGGCCAATGCATACGATCAACCTGACCAGCCACTTCCTCATCGCCATGCCGGCGATGTCGGATCCGAATTTTTCCCGCAGCCTCACCTTCATCTGCGAGCACAACGAGCGCGGCGCGCTGGGCATTGTTGTGAACCGCCCCATCGACGTCACGCTCGCGTCGCTTTTCCGCCAGGTGGAGATCGAGCTGCCCGATCCGGCGCTCGCGGAGCAGGCGGTCTTCTACGGCGGCCCGGTGCAGTTCGACCACGGCTTCGTGCTGCATCGTCCCGTGGGCGAGTGGAAGTCCACGCTGCCGGTAGGAGAGATCGGGCTCACCACCTCGCGCGACATCCTCGAAGCGATGTCCACCGGCCACGGCCCGCGCCAGCACCTGGTCGCGTTGGGCTATGCGGGTTGGGCGCCCGGACAGCTCGAGGACGAGATACTGCGCAACGGCTGGCTCACCGTGAAGGCGGACCTCGACGTGATCTTCGACGTGCCCCCGGAGAGCCGCTACGAGGCCGCGATGTCGGCACTCGGCGTGAACGCCGCCAACCTCTCGGAGGAGGCCGGGCACGCGTGATGGAGGGAACCGTCATCGGCTTCGATTTCGGCAGCCGCCGCATCGGAGTCGCAGTCGGTGAAACCTCCACCCGCATCGCGAGCCCGCTCGGCGCCATCGAGGCCCAGGCGAACGACGCCCGCTTCGAAGCGATCGGCCGCATCGTGGACGAGTGGCAGCCGGCCGGCTTCGTGGTCGGGCGCCCGCCACGCCATCCCGACGGCACCGAGCACGAAACCGGCCGTCTGGCGGAGAAGTTCGGGCGCCGCCTCGAGGCGCGCTACACGCTTCCGGTGTTCTACGTGGACGAGACA
>CAMPHL010000463.1 GCA_946885905.1 uncultured Pseudomonadota bacterium
GCCTAAGAGTTGTGGCACGAGACCGGCGAGAGGGTCGAGGAACGGCTCCTTTACACCACCGGGTCGATCGATGCCGGCCCGGTCGGCAGTTCGCTCTTCGCGGGCTCGCTGGCCTCCTGCATCGAGCACGGCCTCCGCCACGAGACGATGCGCGGCGACGAGGTCAATCGCCGCTTCCCCGGGCGGAAACCATGCGCACGGCCTGGGCGCAGTTGCCGGTGCATTGCCGCAGGATCTCGCCGGCCTGCGTAACGCACTTGCCGCAGCAGCCTCCCACGCCCAGTTCGCGTCGCAGGTCCTGCAGGGTCGCGCAGCCGAGCGAGGCGGCGCCGCGGATCTCGCGCTCGGTGATGCCATTGCAGTTGCAGACGTACAAGGGGGGCCTTTCGTGTCGAGATTGCAAATAAGAATGATTCGTATTACGATCGTGCCAGAGCTTGAACCCGATGGCAACCCCCTTGATCGAAACGACCGCGACGACGCCCCATGACCGCCACGCAGAGGCCCCCGCCTCGGTAACGGCCGTGCGAACCGTGGACAGCGCCGAGATCCTCCAGGGAAGCCAGGAAGTCGCGATCGCGCACAACGGCCGCATCTACCGCCTGCGCCGGACGCGCAACGGCAAGCTCATCCTCACCTGAACGACCTCCTGCGACGCGTTACAATCGCGTCGTTTCAACGCACCCTTCGGGGTGCGTTTTTCTTTGTCCGGGAGGACCTTCATGGCCAGGAACAAGCGGCTCACCGTCGAGGAGCTCTGGAAGATCGAGCGCCCGGCGCAACCTTCGCTCTCCCCGGACGGCGCCCAGGCTTGCGTCTCGGTCACTTCGTTCGACATGAAGGAGAACCGTGCGCGCGCGAGCCTCTGGCTGCTGTCGGCCTTCGGCGGCGAGCCGCGGCGGCTCACGACGATGGGGGACAAGGACGGCGAGCCTAAATGGTCGCCGGACGGGCGCTGGATCGCCTTCGTGGCCAAGCGTCCAGGCACCGGCAAGGACGACGCGGACGACGAGGCGCAGGTGTACCTCATCGCGCCCGACGGCGGCGAGGCGCGGCGCGTGACCGACATCGCCACGGGCGCCTTCGGGATCAAGTGGTTCCCGGACTCGCGCCGCATCGCCTTCATCTCGTGGGTATGGCCGGACACGCGCAGCCTGGAGAAGCTCGAAAAGCGCTGGCGGGAGCACAAGGACGCCAAGGTGAAGGCGCACGTGGTCGAGCACTCGTCATACCGCTTCTGGGACCACTGGATCAGCGACGGTCGCGTGCCGCACGTGTTCACGGTCGACGTGGAAACCGGCCGCATGCGCGACCTCTTCGCCGGCAGCAAGTACGAGCTGATGCGGGCGGATACGACCGCGCAGTACTACGACATCTCTCCCGACGGGCGCGAGATCGCCTTCGGATTCCTGCCGGGGGACGACAAGCGCTTCGACGCCGAACAGCAACTGGTCGCGCTGGAGGTGAAATCCGGCAAGTTCCGCGCGCTCACCGGCACGCGCCTGTCGCACGAATTCCCGCGTTATTCGCCCGACGGGCGCAGCCTCGCGCTGCTCACGCAGGACCTCGGGAAGTCGCCGCGCGCTCCCTACCGCTTGTCACTGATCGACCGCCGCAGCGGCCGCATGCAGTTGCTGCCCACGCGATGGGACGGGACGATCCATCCGCCGCTCGCCTGGTCGGCGGATTGCGCAAGCGTGCTCTTCGCGGCCGAGGAGCACGCGCGCCAGCACCTGTACCGCTGGGCGCCCGGCAAGGCCGCGCCCGAAGTGGCAGCGCGCGGGGGCACCGTGACCGACCTGGACACGGCCGCGGGCTCGACCGTCTTCGTCCGCAACGACATGAGCACGCCGCCGCAGGTCTTCTGGACCGATGGCGGCGAGGCGAAGCGCATCGACCGGCTGAACGACGGCGTGATGGAGCGCCTGGAGCTTGGCGAAGTGCGCGAATTCCACGTCGAAGGCTTCGGCGGCGAGAAGGTGCAGATGTGGGTCGTCTATCCGCCGGACTTCGACCGCAGGAAGCGCTGGCCGCTGCTGCACAACATCCACGGCGGGCCGCATTCGATCTGGGGCGACAACTTCCACTTCCGTTGGAACAACCACGCCTTCGCCGCGATGGGATACGTAGTGGTGGCCGTCAACTACCACGGGTCCTCGTCCTTCGGGCAGCGCTGGATCGAATCGATCGTGGGCGAGAAGGGCAAGCGCGAGATGTTCGACGTCGAGGCCGCCACCGACTTCTTGTTGAAGCAGGGTTACATCGACCCTCGGCGCCTCGTGGCCGCGGGCGGGAGCTACGGCGGGTACATGGTGGCGTGGATGAACGGGCACACGAACCGGTACAAGGCGTACGTGTGCCACGCCGGCTGCTTCGACTGGGTGGCGATGCACGGCGACGACGTGTGGTACTGGTCGCCCAAGAGCCTGGGCGCGACCTATTGGGACGACCCGAAGAAAGTCGAGGCCCAGAACCCGCGCGCCTTCGTGAAGGCGATGAAGACGCCCACGCTCGTGATGCACGGCGCGCTCGATTACCGCGTGCCGGACGCCCAGGGCCTTGCGTACTACAACGCCCTCAAGCACAAGGGGGTGCCCACGCGCCTGGTCTTCTTTCCCGACGAGAACCACTGGATCCTCAAGCCGCAGAACTCGCGCCTGTGGTATCGCGAATTGGAGCGCTGGCTGGAGCGCTGGGTGCAGCCCGGCGCAAGGAAGCGGGGCTGACGCGGCCCAGAAGGCCGCGTCAGCCC
>CAMPHL010000464.1 GCA_946885905.1 uncultured Pseudomonadota bacterium
GTCGTACGCCACGCGCGGAAGGTTCACGCCGTTGGCCGCCCCGAGGTTCAGCCACAGGCTCGCCCGCGCGTTGATCTCGAGCAGGTGCCAGCGGCCATCGCGGGGATCGCGCTTGAAATCCATCTTGAACAGGCCCTGCAGCGGGCATCGCGCCGCGACCTCGCGGCCGAGCGCTTCGAGGCCCTCGTCGTGGGCGAGCTCGATGAACGCGCTTTCCCCGGCGCCGACAGGGAAGGTGCGCACCTTGCGGCCGATGAAGCTCGCGATCACGCGGCCCGACTCGTCCGCGAAGCCATGGAAGGACCAATGATCGTTGTCGCCTCCGGGCACGAATTCCTGGAAGGTGAGCTGGCGGGCGTACTCGACCACGATCGGGTGCACCGCCGCCCCGGCGCCCGACTCGAACACGCGTGCCTTGCCGTCGCCGTCGAAGAGCTTCTGGCAGAGCACCGTGTGGTGCCAGTCTGCCTTGGCGTTGGGCTTCACCACCACGGGTCCCTCGGTGCCGCGGACGCTGCCCGGCCCGTCGCCGTTCCAGGTGAGCGAACGCGGCACCGGCAAGCCGCGATGGCGCGCGAACGCACCGAAGCGATCCTTCGCGACCAGCGCGCAGGCCACATCCGCGTCGGGCATGAGGAAGAGGAAATGGCGCTGCAACCGGTGGCGGTTCGCCTGCACGACGGTGAGCGAGTCGTCGCTGCCGCACAGAAGCGGGATTCTCCTGCCCAGCCGTCCGGCGACTTCCGCGCCCAGCGCCATCAGGGCGGCAGCCGCTGAGCCGTCGCCGTCCGGCCGCGGAAGGTCCACGCGGCCCTTGCAGTAACGGGAGGAGAACGCGGGCTCTTCCGGGTCCCAGTAGGCGACGATTACGTCCAGGCCGGCCCGGCCGAGAGCGCGAACGAGGTTCAATCCGCCCACCAGGACGACCGGGGGGTTGGAGGAATCGAAAAGGTCGAGATCGAGGTCCACGCCGACACCATAGATCGGCGCTCGCAACAAACCCTGTAGTGCAGGAGCGACGCCACCTGGTCCATTCGGCCTATTGCCGGGCGACCGGGGGGCAAAGATGCGCCGATAGCCTTGGACTCGTTCAGGTTCTGTTCACATAACGGGGAGCCCGCATGCTCGTCGCGATCCACCAGCCCCTGTACTTCCCGTGGCTGGGTTACCTCGACCGGATGGCCAGGTCCGACTTGTTCGTCGTTCTCGACCATGTCCAGTTCGAGCGGCGCAATTACCAGAACCGGGCATCGATCCTTCTCGAAGGACAGCCGCGCTGGCTCACGGTGCCCGTGATCCAGGTCAGCCAGAAGGAGCGGATCCTGGAGAAGCAGGTGGACAACTCCGCCGAAGGCAGCCGGCAGTGGGGGCCCAACCACTTCAAGACGCTCAAGTACGCCTATCGGAAGGCGCCGCACTTCGAGTGTTACGCCGCGCGCCTGCAGGACCTCCTCGAGGCGCGCTGGGAGAGCCTGCTCGCGCTCGACCTGGCCACGTTGGAATTCCTGCGGGATGCGTTCGAGATCCGGACGCCGCTGCGGCTGTCCTCCCAGATGCAGGCCGAAGGGGCCCGCTCGGAGCTTCTGCTGAACGTCTGCCGCTCCCTCGGGCCGGGCACCACGTTCCTGGGCGGGATGGGGGGCTCGCGCCACTATCTCGACAAGGACGCCTTCGCCAGCGCGGGCGTCGGCGTCCAGTGGCAGGACTTCAAGCATCCGGTCTATGCGCAGTGCAGCGGCGAGGCTTTCACCCCCGGGCAGACGGCGCTCGACTTCCTGTTCAACCTCGGGCCCTTCGCGGCCGAGTACTTCCACAAGGCGGGCGATGTCGAGCGTGAGCGCATCGCCGCCTGAGATCGACACGACCCGCTGGTACGCGGAGACGGTCGCCCGCCACGGCTACGACCATCGCGGCCTTGGCTTCCGCACGCGCTCTTCGCAGGAGAAGCGCTTCGAGGCGCTGCTCTGGCTGGGCGACTTCGACGGGCGCTCGGTGCTCGACGTGGGCTGCGGCTTCGGCGATTTCCTCGCCTACCTCCGCGACAACGGCATCGAGCCGCGCTACACCGGCATCGACATCTGCGAGCCGATGGTGCGGCGCTGCCTCGAGCGTTTCGAGGGCACCGGCGCCACCTTCGCCGTGGGCGACGTGCTCGAGTGGCAGCCCGGCGAGGCGCCCGACTTCGTGGTCGCGAGCGGGATCTTCGGCCTCGATTCGCGCGACGCGCGCGCGCGTATCCGGCCGACGCTGCGGCGCATGTTCCAGTGGGCGCGGGTGGGCATGGCTTGCAATTTCCTGAGCCAGCGTTCGCTCGAGCACGCGGAAAACCGCGTCTACGTCGATCCGGCCGAAGCGCTCGAGATGGCGCTCGCGCTCACGCCCGCCGTGCGGCTCGACCACTCGTACCTGCCGAACGATTTCACGCTCTACCTTGAAAAAACGCCCGCGTGGCAATGCGGCGCTGGAGGCGCACGATGAAACGAGCTTGCGACGTGGAGGTCCGTCCGCAACCCCATTCGCTGGCGGCGCGGTATGCGGGCAAGACGGTGCTCGCGATCGGCGCCCATCCCGACGACCTCGAGATCGGGATCGGCGGGACGCTCGCGAAGCTCCGCAAGGAAGGAGCCAACGTGATCATGTGCGTGGCTTCGATCCCGAAGGATTACGAGGTGCGCCTGGCCGAGGCCAAGCGCGGCGCCGAGATCCTGGGCTGCGAGCTCCGGATCCTGATGGAGGACGGTCCCAGGC
>CAMPHL010000465.1 GCA_946885905.1 uncultured Pseudomonadota bacterium
GTTCGTGGAGTAGTCGCAGGCGAAGCAACCCACGCGGGGGCCTGGTCGCGGGCCGCCGCCAATCAACCAGGAGTGAAGATGAAGATCGAAATCAAAGCCGAACCGCGGAGCGTTCAGGGCACGGGTGCGAGCCGCCGCCTGCGCCGCGAGTCGAAAGTCCCCGGCGTGCTGTACGGCGCCGGCAAGGACGCCCTGGCAATCCAGCTCGACCACAAGGATCTCTGGTTCAAGCTGAAGATGGAGGCTTTCCACGCCTCGATCCTCGACATGGAAGTGGGCAACGAGAAGTCGCAGGTGTTGCTGCGCGACTACCAGATGCACCCCTTCCGCCCGATGATCCTGCACGCGGACTTCCAGCGCGTGGACGCGAACAAGAAGATCCACATGAAGGTGCCGCTGCACTTCGTGAACGCCGAGATCTCCCCGGGCGTGAAGCTCGCCGGAGGCCTCGTGCAGCACGTGATGAACGAGCTCGAGATCTCGTGCCTGCCGAAGGACTTGCCGGAGTTCATCCAGATCGACCTGAAGGACCTGCAGGCCGGCCACTCGCTGCACCTTTCGGCCGTGACGCTTCCCCCCGGTATCGAGGCGATCGTGCCGAAGGGCGAAGACCCGACCGTTGCAACCGTGGTGATCCCGAAGGTCATGACGGCCGAGGAGGAGCTCGCCGAAGCGGCGGCGCTCACGGCGGCCCCGGCTGCGGCGGAAGTCCCGACCGTTGCCCAGAAGGCGATCGAGGACGCCCCGGCGGGCGGTGGCGGCGGCGCAGGTAGCAAGCCGAGCGTGAAGGACGACAAGAAGAACATGAAGGAAGCGAAGGACAAGAAGTAAGCCGGCATCACGCGCAAGCACGCCCGCCGGCGACCCCGGCGGGCGTTTGCTTATCGAGCCCGATGGATATCCAACTGATCGTCGGCCTGGGCAACCCGGGCACCGGATCCGAGAACACCCGGCACAACGCGGGCTTCCGGTGGGTGGACGCGATTGCGGATGCGAAGCGCGCGTCGTGGAAGAAGGAGACGAAGTTTTCCGGCTGGACCTCGAAGGTCGAGGAGGGCGGCCGCGAATTCGCGCTCCTCAAGCCGGCTACGTTCATGAACGTGAGCGGCAGGAGCGTAGGTGCGTACCTGCGCTTCTACAAGCTGGAGCCGGGCGCGATGCTGGTCGTGCACGACGAGCTCGACCTTCCGCCGGGCACCGTGAAGCTCAAGCGCGGCGGTGGCACCGGCGGTCACAACGGGCTCGAGGACATCGTCGAGGTGCTCGGCACGAAGGACTTCTGGCGCCTGCGCATCGGCATCGGCCACCCGGGGCACAAGGACATGGTCCCGGACTTCGTCCTGAAGAAAGCGCGGCGAGAAGAGCAGGAGCTGATCGATCCCGCGTTCGACCGCAGCCTCGGCCTCCTGCCGTGGATCGCGAAAGGCCGCATGCAGGACGCGATGGCGTGGCTGCACACCTCGCCCGAGGACGAGGCGAAACGCAAGGCGGCGCTCGAAGCTCGAAAGCTCGCTTCCGAAGCGGGCGCCATCCCCGGCCACACGGGGACTGAATCCACGAAAGACAAGACATGAGCTTGCAATGCGGCATCGTCGGTTTGCCCAACGTGGGCAAGTCGACCCTCTTCAATGCGCTTACCAAGGCGGGCATCGCGGCGGAGAACTATCCCTTCTGCACCATCGAGCCGAACGTGGGCGTGGTCGAGGTCCCGGATCCACGCCTGGCCAGGCTCGCCGCGATCGCCAAGCCCGAGAAGGTCGTTCCCGCGATCGTGGAGTTCGTCGACATCGCGGGCCTGGTCGCGGGCGCCTCGAAGGGCGAGGGGCTCGGCAACCAGTTCCTCGCCAACATCCGGGAGACCCACGCGATCGCGAACGTGGTGCGCTGCTTCTCGGACGACAACGTGATCCACGTGGCGGGCAAGGTAGACCCTGTTTCCGACATCGAGGTGATCCACACCGAGCTCGCGCTCGCGGACATGGCGACCGTCGATCGCACGCGCGAGCGCAACCTCGGCTCGGCGCGCTCCGGCAACAAGGAGGCCGGCAAGCTCGTGGCCGTGCTCGAGAAGATCCACGAGTCGCTGGATGGCCTGCATCCGGTGCGCGCCCTCGGGCTGGGGGCCGAGGAAATGGCGTTGATCCAGCCGCTGCAGCTTCTCACCGCCAAGCCCACGCTCTATATCGCCAACGTGGACGAGAAGGGCTTCGAGAACAATCCGCTGCTCGATCGCGTGCAGCAGTACGCCGCGAAGGAAGGCGCCCCCGTGGTCGCCATCTGCGCCAAGCTCGAAAGCGAGATCGCCGACATGGAAGGCGAGGACAAGCAGATGTTCCTCGCCGAGATCGGCCTCACCGAGCCCGGGCTGGATCGGCTGGTCCGCGCGACCTTCTCGCTGCTGGGCCTGCAGACCTACTTCACCGCGGGACCGAAGGAAGTGCGCGCGTGGACCGTGCGCAAGGGCGCGACGGCACCGCAGGCGGCCGGCGTGATCCACACGGACTTCGAGAAGGGCTTCATCCGCGCCGAAGTCATCAACTACGAGGACTACGTACGGCTGAACGGCGAGCAGGGGGCCAAGGAGGCGGGCAAGATGCGGCTGGAGGGCAAGGACTACATCGTCCAGGACGGCGACGTGATGCACTTCCGCTTCAACGTCTGACTCGGTAAAATATCGAGTTCTTCCGGCGAGTTAGCTCAGCGGTTAGAGCAGCGGAATCATAATCCGTTGGTCCGGGGTT
>CAMPHL010000466.1 GCA_946885905.1 uncultured Pseudomonadota bacterium
CGCGCTGGTGCCGTTGGTGTCCTCGAAGACGAAGTCCGCCGCGTTGTTGTTCGTGTCCTTGGGAAGGCCGAAATTCGGGCACGCTCCGAAGGTGGTGATGCTGCCGCCCTTGCCGCAGAGGTCGCGATGGAAGGTGTAGTCGATCGAGAAGGGCGTGAGTGCGGCGTAGCCCGTGCCCTCCTTGTAGAGGACGTTCGCCTCGGAGGTCGAGCCCACGGCATCCAGGCGATTGGCGAGGCTATATGCTCCGCCCCCGCTGTTGTTGTTGAAGATCGCGATGCCGGCGTTGTCGGGGATGTCGGTGGTGTAGGTCGCGTCGCCCGTCGCGGTGGTGCCGTTGCCGGCGGGATAGGCGGCGAGGGAATAGCCCACGCTGTTCACGCAAAGGTAGGTCCCCCTGTTCGGCAGGACCGTCCCGTTCGGGATCGAGCAGCGCGTCGTGCCGTTCGAGGCCGCGACGCCGTAGCCCGTGCCGCTCAAGGCGTCGACGGTATGGTTCGCGCCCGATGCGTTGTAGAGGACGATGTACTCGTCGTTCGCCCCGTTGGGGCCGCGCACGCGGAACTCGGAGATGATGATCTGGCCCGCGGTGGCGGTGACGGCTGCGGCATCGAGCGCGCAGCCGAGGAGCGCCGTGGAAAGGACGATGGCGCGCGCAACGCGCTGCCGCATTTTGCTCATGACGAGGCTCCCAGGGCGTTCGCCCTTGTTTTGTGCGCCACTCGTTGTTTGTACTTTGATGCGACGCCGCCTGTCGGCATGATGTGTTACGCGGCAGTCGGACTATAACGCGCCTTCCACCGGAAGCTCAAGCCGCTCGATCGACCGCCGGTATCGCGAAGTCGACCCGAACGCGACCGAGGTGATCCGGCAGCTCGCCGTTCAGTCGACGAACATCGTCGCGGGCGCCTCGAGCAATGCACGGATGGCCTGCACGAAGGTCGCGGCGCGAAGCCCGTCCACGATGCGGTGGTCGAACGAGGCGGAGATGTTCATCATCTGGCGGATCACGACGATGCCGTCGCGCACGACCGGGCGCTCGACGATCTTGTTCACGCCCACGATCGCGACCTCGGGATGGTTGATGACCGGAGTCGTGACGATGCCGCCGAGGGGACCCAGGCTCGTGATCGTGATGGTCGAGCCGCCGAGCTCTTCGCGCGAGGCCTTGCCGGAACGAGCGGCCTCGGCGAGGCGCGCCACTTCCGATGCGCAAGACCACAGGTCGCGCGCCTCCGCATTGCGCACCACCGGGACCAGCAGCCCGTTCGTCGTCTGCGTCGCGATGCCGATGTGCGCGGCGCCGTAACGGGTGAGCGTGCCGTTGTCGTCGTCGTAGCGTGCGTTCACCTCGGGGAACCCGGGCAGCGACCGGACGATGGCGCGCATGAGGAAGGGCAGCATCGTGAGGTGGCCGCGCTCGGAGCGGTACTTCCTGTTCAACTGCTCGCGCACGCTTTCGAGCGCCGTGACGTCCACTTCCTCGACGTAGGTGAAGTGCGGAATCCGGCGCTTCGATTCCTGCATCTTCTCGGCGATCCTGCGGCGCAGCCCGATGACCTGCACCACTTCCTCGTCGGTGCGCTGCATGTCCTTCGCGAACCGCCCGCCCGGCGGCACGTTGTAGGGCAGCGGGGCGCTGAACGAGGCGCCGCGTGGGGTTCGCTGCAGGTGGGCTTCGAGGTCCTGCTGCGTGATGCGCCCCTCGGGGCCGGTGCCGGCGACCTCGGATAGCTCGAGCTGGAGCTCGCGCGCGCGGCGACGCACGGCCGGGGAAGCGAGCGGGCGCTCGTTCGCCTGCTCGGGCTTCGGCGGGGGCGGCGGCGGGACCGAACGCAGGACCGGGGCGGCCTTCTGTTCCGGCTTCGCTTGCGCCTTCTGGATCGGCTTCGGCTCGGGCTTCGGCTCCGATTTCGGGACCGACGCCACGACCGGTTCCGCCGCCGCTTCCTTGACGTTTCCCTTGCCTTCGACTTCCAGCCTGATGATCTCCGCCCCAACCGCCACGACATCACCCGGCTTGCCGCTGATCGAAACCACCTTTCCCGCGACGTTCGAAGGGATCTCGACGTTCGCCTTGTCGGTCATCACGTCGGCGAGGATCTGCTCCTCGGCCACGGTGTCGCCGGGCTTCACGTACCACTTCACCAGCTCGACCTCGGCGATGCCCTCGCCGATGTCCGGCATCCTGATCACGTAGTGGCCCATCTACGCGGCTTCCATCACGCGCGTGAGCGCTTCCGCGATGCGCTTGGGGCCGGGGAAGTAGGCCCACTCCTGCGCATGCGGGTAGGGTGTGTCCCAACCGGTGACGCGCTCGATGGGCGCCTCGAGCTCGTAGAAGCAGTTTTCCTGCACCAGCGCCATCAGCTCCGCGCCGAAGCCGCTCGTCTTCGTGGCCTCGTGCACGATCACGCAGCGGCCGGTCTTCTTCACCGACTCCACGACCGTGTCGAGGTCCATCGGCCAGATGCTGCGCAGGTCGATGATCTCGGCGTCGATGCCGGCCTCGTTCACCGCCGCTTCGCTCACCCACACCATCGTGCCGTAGGCGATGATCGTCACGTCCTTGCCGGGGCGGAACACCTTGGCGCTCTCCAGCGGCACGGTGTAGTAGCCCTCGGGGACCTCGCCCGTCGGATGCTTCGACCACGGCACCACCGGCTTGTCGTGGTGTCCGTCGAACGGCCCGTTGTAGATGCGCTTGGGCTCGAGGAAGATCACCGGGTCGTCGTTCTCGA
>CAMPHL010000467.1 GCA_946885905.1 uncultured Pseudomonadota bacterium
GAGTTGCGGGCGCTCGTGGCGGCGTGCTCCGCGTGCGGACTGTGCAGGCAGCGCAAGCAGGCCGTGTTCGGCGTGGGCGCGCGATCGGGCCCGTGGTTGTTCGTGGGCGAGGGGCCCGGCGCCGACGAAGACGAGCACGGCGAACCCTTCGTCGGGCAGGCGGGGAAACTGCTCGACAGCATGCTCGCCGCCATCGGCTGCCGTCGCGGCGATGACACGTACATCGCCAACGTGGTGAAGTGCCGTCCGCCCGGCAACCGCACGCCGAGCGCCGAGGAAGCGGCCGCCTGCGCTCCGTTCCTCGACCGGCAGATCGAGCTCGTGGCCCCGAAGCTGATCGTGGCACTCGGCAAGAGCGCGGTCGTGCGCCTCCTCGGTACCGATGCCGCGATCGCCAGCCTGCGCGGGAAGGTCCATCGCTACCGGGGCATCCCGGTCGTCGTCACCTACCACCCCGCCTACCTGCTGCGCAGCCTGCCGGAGAAGGCGAGGGCCTGGGAGGACCTCTTGTTTGCACGCGCCACTCTACGAGGAAACGGGTCGTGATTAGGATCTTGATATTGGCTTTAGCCCTGCATGCGGGGACCATGGAACATACGTTCGGTGGGCCAATTGTGTTGACAGACGACGCGGAACGCACCGTACGTTTGATGGGGCCCGCTACCCGGGTTGTTACGTTAGAGCCCTTTCTAACGGAGCTCGTGTTCGCAGCGGGGGCAGGACCACAGCTTGTTGGCGTCGCTACGGGGAGCTATTACCCGTTTGAAACTTTCGCGATTCCGAAAGTGCGAAGTGTGGACTCGTTCATCTTCGAACAGCACTCGACGATGAAGCCTGACTTGGTGCTAGCCTCGATTGACGGGCTAAACCCTGACCAGGTCGAACGAATTAGCGCGATGGGTACAAGCGTATACGTCGCGTACGCGCGGCGTTTGGATCATGTCCCGCGTCTGTTAAGGACCATTGGACTGCTTACGGCCAAGAACGCTGAAGGCGCGGCGCAAGAATATGAAGAAACAATTAATCGCATCAGGGCGGCACACCGCGGTAAGGCGAAGTTCCCTGTATTCGTGGAAATAAGGCATCGCCCTCTGACGACAGTATCAGCGAGCCATTTTCTCAATGACATCGTTGACCTATGCGGCGGACAGAATGTGTTTGCCACTCAGACGGCAATAACGCCCGAGGTGCTTTGGGATCAGGTGTACCGGCGAACGCCGAGAGCGATTCTAGGATTTGGTTCGGCGTCCAGCATGGATGAATTCAGCGGGAACTGGGCAGTGCGCAGGCAACTCGAAGCCGTGCGAGAAGGCCGTCTACTGTTGTTGGATACCGATGTGATCCAGCACCCAACGACGCGGACCCCCGGCCACGTCGCACAAGTCTGCAAGTTGCTCGACACCGTACGACCATGATGCTAATCAAAGGACCAATAAACATGATGCGGCACTTGGCAAATGGAATCCTCGCGTTAGGGGTAATTCTGCTTTCCGGCTGCGGCTACAACGAGTTCCAGACACGCGACGAGCAGGTGAAGGCCGCCTGGGCGGAAGTGCTGAACCAGTACCAGCGCCGCGCCGACCTCATCCCCAACCTCGTCCAGACCGTGCAGGGTTATGCAGCCCAGGAGCGGGAAGTGCTCATCGGCGTGACCAATGCGCGCGCCAGGGTGGGATCGGTCCAGGCTACCCCCGACATGGTGAACGACCCGGCTGCGATGCAGCGCTTCGCGCAGGCGCAGGGCGAGCTATCGAGCGCGTTGTCGCGCCTCATGGTCGTGGTCGAGAACTATCCCCAGTTGAAGAGCGATGCGCTCTTCCGCGACCTGCAGGCGCAGCTCGAGGGCACGGAGAACCGCATCACGACCGCGCGCAACCGGTTCATCAAGGCGGTGCAGGACTACAACGTGCTCGCGCGCCAGTTCCCGACCAACCTCACCGCGATGATCTTCGGGTACAAGGAGAAGGCGAGCTTCACGGTCGAGGACGAGAAGGCGATCTCCCAGCCTCCCAAGGTCGACTTCGCGCCGAAATCGGCGGTGCCCGCGGCGCCGAGCGGCGCGCCGTCATCGCCGGCGCCCGCACCCGCGCCGGGCAAGTAGGCGGTCGATGCGCTCGGCCCGCGCGCTGGCGGGGGCGGCTGCCGCGCTGCTGCTCGCGTTCGCCGCGATCGCGCAGGACACGGTTCCGGTCCCCAAGCTCGCTGCGCGGGTCACCGACCTCACCGGCACCCTCTCGACCGCGCAGCGCGATTCGATCGAGCAGCGCCTGCGCGCTTTCGAGGAGGCCAAGGGCTCGCAGGTGGCGGTACTGCTCGTTCCCACCCTCGGGCCGGAGACCATCGAGGAGTTCGCAGGGCGGGTGGCCGACACCTGGCAGCTGGGACGCAAGGGCGTGGACGACGGCGTGCTCTTCGTCGTGGCCCTCAAGGAACGGCGCATGCGCATCCATACCGGCCGCGGCGTCCAGGGCACGCTCACGGACGCGCTCTCGAAACGCATCGTGGCCGAAATCGTCACCCCGCATTTCCGCGCCGGCGACTTTCCCGGCGGCATCCAGGCTGGCGTCGATGCGATCGTCAAGGCGGTCGAGGGCGAGGGATTACCCGCCCCTGCGGAGCCGCGCACTTCGGCCCCGGCAGGCGGGGCGTTCGGCTCCTTTGGCTCCTTCGGAAACTTCCTCATCCTCGGATTCTTCCTCGTTCCCGTGGTCGCGAACGTGCTGCGCCGCATGTTCGGGCG
>CAMPHL010000468.1 GCA_946885905.1 uncultured Pseudomonadota bacterium
GCATTGCGAAGTCTCGACGTTGCCCGCGACCGTGGCCGCCGGCGGCCGCGGGTTCAGCATCGAGCCTTCGGGAACGAGGACCTTCAAGGGCTTCAGGCAGCCGGCATTCAGTGGGATGTCGTCGTCCACCAGGGTGCGGAAGACATAGAGGACGGCGGCGTACACCACGGCGGTGGGCGCGTTGAAGTTGCTCGCGAGCTGCGGGCTCGTGCCGGCGAAGTCGATGGTGGCGCTGCGGCGGTCGTCGCCGATGGCGATCTTCACGCGGATCACCGCGCCGTTGTCCATCTCGCAGGCATACTCGCCGTCCTTGAGCACGCCGATCACGCGGCGCACGCACTCCTCGGCGTTGTCCTGGACGTGGCCCATGTAGGCGCGCACCACGTCCAGCCCGAAGTGCGCCACCATGCGGCGCAGCTCCTGCACGCCCTTCTCGTTGGCCGCGACCTGCGCGCGCAGGTCGGCGATGTTCTGGTCGGGATTGCGCGCCGGATACCTGGCGCCGCCCAGGAGCTCGCGCATCCGCTCCTCGAGCATGCGGCCGCCCTCTACCAGCTTCAGGTTGTCGATGAGCACGCCCTCCTCCTCGACGTTTTTCGAGAACGGTGGCATCGAGCCGGGGGTGATGCCGCCGATGTCCGCGTGATGGCCTCGGCTGCCGACGTAGAACAACGGCTTTGCCGATGAACCGCCGTCGTCGGCGTCCAGGTAGACGGGCGTGATCACCGTGACGTCGGGCAGGTGCGTGCCGCCGTTGTAGGGGTCGTTCAGGACATAGACGTCCCCCGGCTTCATCGCCCCTTCGTTCCTGCGGATCACCGTCTTGATGCTCTCGCCCATCGAGCCCAGGTGCACCGGCATGTGGGGCGCGTTGGCGATGAGGTTGCCTTCGGCGTCGAAGAGCGCGCAGGAGAAGTCGAGGCGCTCCTTGATGTTGACCGAGTAGGCGGTTTGCGCGAGGCGCACTCCCATCTGCTCGGCGATCGACATGAAGAGGTTGTTGAAGACCTCGAGCATCACGGGGTCCACGCTCGTGCCGATGGCGTGGGCGCTCTTGCGCTCGGCCACGCGCTCGAGCACCAGGTGGTCCTCTTCGGTGACGCGGGCTTCCCACTCGGGCTCGACGATGGTGGTGGCGTTCCTTTCCGCGATGATCGCGGGACCCGGGATGCGCATGCCGGGACGCAGGTCCTCTCGTACGTAGACCGGCGTGTCGTGCGCTTTGCCCCCCGAGACCATCGGCAAGCGGTCGGCTGCCGTGGTCGCTCCAGCCGGAGGGACCTTCGATCCGACCCCTGTTTCAAGGGGCTCGGCTCGAAGCTCCCTCCGGCTGGAGCCTTCTTCGGCGTCCGGCTTCGCCACTGCCTCCACTGCCACGCTTTCGATGACGAGGCCGCGATCCGGCATGAGGAAGCTGAAGCGCTGCCCGTACAAGCGCTCGAATTCCGCGCGCATTTCGGCCACGGAATCGAGCGGGACTGTGAGCGAGGTGTCCGTCCCCTGGTACTTGAGCAGGACCCGCTTCTCGATCCGTTCGAGCGCCGCGCCCTGCTCCTTGAGCTCCTCCACGCACTGCTCGGCCAGACGCACGGCCTTCTCGCTCGCAGCCGTGAGCCCGGCCTCGTCCAGCCGCGCCTCGATCGCCTCCTCGCGCAGCGCCCGGACTTGCGCCAGGCCCATGCCGTACGCCGACAGCACGCCGGCAAGGGGATGGATGTAGACGCGCTTCATGCCGAGCTCGTCGGCCACGAGGCATGCATGCTGGCCGCCCGCGCCGCCGAAGCAGGCGAGCGTGTATCCGGTCACGTCGTGGCCGCGCTGCACGGAGATGAACTTGATGGCGTTTGCCATGTTGGCCACCGCGATGCGAAGGAACCCTTCGGCCACCGCCTCGGGCGTCTGCGCCTTGCCCGTCGCGCGCTCGATCGCGGCCGCGAGCTCGGTGAACTTGCGGCGTACGGTTTCGGCATCGAGCGGCTCGTCGCCATTCTGGCCGAACACCTTCGGGAACCAGCGCGGCTGGATCTTGCCCAGCAGCACGTTGCAATCGGTGACCGTGAGCGGCCCGCCGCGCCGGTAGCAGGCCGGGCCGGGATTGGCGCCCGCCGAGTCCGGCCCCACCCGCATGCGCTGCCCGTCGAAGGCGAGGATCGACCCGCCGCCGGCCGCGATCGTGTGGATCGACATCATGGGAGCGCGCATCCGCACGCCCGCGACCAGCGTCTCGAACTCGCGTTCGAGCTCGCCGGCATAGTGGGACACGTCGGTCGACGTCCCGCCCATGTCGAAGCCGATGACCTGGTCGAATCCCGCGGCTTCCGAGGTGCGGACCATGCCGACGATGCCGCCCGCGGGCCCCGAAAGGATCGAGTCCTTGCCCTGGAAGCGGTGCGCGTCGGTGAGGCCGCCGTTGGACTGCATGAACATCAGCCTGGGGACAGGTCCCGGTTCATGCGCCGGGGGCCTGTCCCCGGTTTTCAACTCCCTCGCAACTTCCCCCACATACCTTCTCAATATCGGCGACAGGTACGCATCGACCACCGTCGTGTCCCCGCGCGACACTATCTTCATGAGCGGGCTCACCACGTGCGAAGCGGACACCTGCTCGAAACCGGCCTCGCGGGCGAGCTCGGCCACGCGCGCCTCGTGCGCGGGAGCCATGCATGAACACGATCGCGATCGCGTCGAATTCCTTGCGCGCGGCGGCGAGCTCGCGCCGCACCTGCGCCTCGTCG
>CAMPHL010000469.1 GCA_946885905.1 uncultured Pseudomonadota bacterium
TCGCGGCTGGAGGGGTGGGCGCCGGGTTCCTGTGGGGACGCGCGGGAGCCGGGGACGGGGCGCGGCGCCTGGCCGAGCTGACCGCCCAGCTGGCCGCGGCACGGGAGAACGCGCAGCGCCTGGGGGTTCAATCGGCGGAGCTCGAACGGGAGGCCGAAAAGCTTCGCGCCCAGCTCCTGGAGTCGGTGCAGCAGGGCTCCGCCTTCGAGGAGCGCACGCGCCAGCTGGAACTACGGCTCGCCGAGGAGCGCGAGGAGACGGCGCAGAACCTGAAGCTCATGGCCGAGGCGCGCGAGGCCATGGAGAACATGTTCAAGTCGCACGCGGCCGATGCGCTGCGCAACAACAACCAGTCGTTCCTCGAGCTCGCGAAGGCGGCGCTGGCGGAATTCCAGCAGGGCGCCCGGGGCGACCTCGAGAAGCGCCAGATGGCGATCGACCAGCTGGTCGCGCCGGTGCGCGCCTCGCTCGAGAAGGTGGACGAGAAGATCGCGGCCCTCGAGCGCTCCCGTGAGCACGCCTACGGGGAGATTCGCCAGCAATTCGCGACCATGGCCGCGATGCACAAGCAGCTTTCCGACCAGACGGGCAACCTGGTGAGCGCCCTGCGCCAGTCGCACGTGCGCGGCCGCTGGGGCGAGATGCAGCTTCGCCGCGTGGTCGAGATGGCCGGGATGATGGAGCACTGCGATTTCGTCGAGCAACCGGGCGCCGAGTCCGAGGACGGGCGCCTGCGGCCCGACCTCATCGTGAAGCTGCCCGGCAACCGCCACATCGTGGTCGACGCCAAGGCCCCCATCAACGCCTACATGGACGCGCACGAGGCCGCCAGCGACGAGCTGCGCAAGGCCAAGATCCAGCTCCACGCGCAACAGGTGCGCCGCCACCTCGACGCCCTGGCGAAGAAGAGCTACTGGGAGCAGTTCCAGCCCTCGCCTGAAGTCGTCGTGATGTTCATCCCGGGCGAGGCCTTCTACAGCGCGGCGCTCGAGGCCGATCCGGGGCTGCTCGACAGCGGGTTCGACCAGGGCGTGGTCATCGCCTCGCCGGCATCCCTCATGGCGCTGCTCAAGGCCGCGTCCTACGGGTGGCGCCAGGAGGCGATCGCGGAGAACGCACGCGAGATCAGCATGCTCGGGCAGGAGCTCCACGGCCGCCTGGGCACCCTGGCCGAGCATTTCAGCCGGATCGGCAAGGGCCTCGCCAACGCGACCGGCGCCTACAACGACGCGATCGCCTCTTTCGAGACCCGGGTGCTCTCGTCGGCCCGCAAGTTCAAGGGGCTGGGCGCGACCTCGCAGGACGCCGAGATCATCGAGCTGCGCGCGATCGAAGGCGGCGCGCGCAAGCTGCAGAACGGGCTCTTCGACGAGGGGAAGGGCTGAGGACCCCCGCCTTCCTCACGAGCGCAGCCGCCTGAGCGCGGGGGTTCGATCGGACTACATCGCGTCCCCGATCCGGCTGCTACTCTGCCCGGCGGTACCGCCTCGTCCAGGGACAAGACAATGCATTCGCGTGCATGGCTCGCGACGCTGCTCCTCGCCGCCGCACCGCTTGCGCCAGCCGCGCCGCAGACCATCTGCACCATCACGCTCAACTCGCCCGACGAGCGCGAGGCATTTCGTCGCCACCTGCCCGAAGGCAGGTTCGACTTTGTCGAGCTGGTCGAGCGCGGCAACCCGGATTGGCTGGCCACGTCGTGCCGCAAGGGGGTGCGCTGCGACGTCCTGCTGGTCTCGGGCCACTTCGCCGGCACCGAGTTCTACGCCTCGCGCCCCGACCTCAAGGTCGAGACGTTGCCCGTGGACGTGCTCGAGCGCGCCGCGTGCAGCGAATCGTGCCCGGGCCTCTTCGAGCGGCTGAAGGAGGTTTACCTCTTCGGTTGCGACACGCTCAATCCCACCCCCGTTCGCGTTTCCACGCCCGAGATGGTGCTGGCACTCCAACGGGAAGGGGCCACGCCGGAAGCGGCGGTGCGCCAGGCACGTGAGCTCGCCGAGCGGCACGGCGAGAGCGCGCGCGACCACATGCGGCGCCTCTTCGCCGGCGTGCCCGTGATCTACGGCTTCTCTTCCAAGGCGCCGTACGGACGCTACGCGGGGCCGATGCTGGAGGGCCTGTTCAGGTCTGCCGGTACGGCCGAGGTGGGCACCGGCGTGGCGAGCGAGCGCCTGCGGCTGCTCTTCGCTCCGGCCAGCATGGTGGTAACGACCGGGCTGGCGAGCGGCGAGCCGAACGCGGACTATCGCGCCGAAGCCTGCCGCTACCACGACACGCGCCTCACGAACGGGCAGAGGCTCTCGAGCATCCATGCGACCCTGGGCGCAAGCATGGCGCAGGCGCGGCTCTCGCTCGATCGCATCGAGAAGTTCCTGGCCGGGCTGACCGCGGCTGATCGCTCTGCGCCCGCATTCGCAACGGCACTGGCCACGATCGCCGCGGACGCTTCGCTCGGCGAACGCTTCCTTCTCATGACGCGCGACACCGCCGACCCCGCCGTGCGGCTGCGCCTCATCGCGGTCGCGCGCGAGCTGGGCTGGCTGGACGGCGAGGGGGTGCGCGCCGAGCAGGTGCGGCTGGTGGGCGAGCTCGTCGCCTCGAAGTCGAGCGGCTTCCACGAGGTCGAGCTGGTTTGCGGCCTCAACCGCGGCGGCGAGCTCGACGGGCGCGTCGCCCGCCATCCGGGGCCGCTCGGTGCCGCAGCCCATGCGTCTCTCGCGTGCCTCGGCGACCC
>CAMPHL010000470.1 GCA_946885905.1 uncultured Pseudomonadota bacterium
ACCCAAGCCGGCCGCGCCGGCGCCCATGCCGGCGCTCGCCCAGAAGAAGGGGCACGGCCATGGCAGCGCCGGCGCGCCGATGGCGCCGAGGACGCTGGCCATCGTATTCGCCGCCGCGGCCATCCTCTTCGCGTTGATCGGGACCTACGCGCCGCCGGCATTCCTCGGGCACTTCACCGTCTTCGTGCTCGCCTGCTTCGTGGGCTACATGGTCGTCTGGAATGTGACTCCGGCGCTCCATACGCCGCTCATGAGCGTGACCAATGCGATCAGCTCGATCATCATCATCGGAGCGCTGGTGCAGATCGCCCCGCCGGTTGCTGCGGCCGCGGGAGCCGGGCGGCCCGATGCCCTGATCCGCTGGCTCGCGATCGCGGGCATCGCGCTCACGGCTGTGAACATGTTCGGCGGGTTCGCGGTGACGCAGCGCATGCTCTCGATGTTCCGGAAGTAGGCGCCGACATGTCCGCGAGCCTCGCCAGCGTTTCCTACATCGCCGCGATCATCCTGTTCATCCTGAGCCTCGGGGGGCTGTCCAATCCCGAGACGTCCCGCCGCGGCAACCTCTACGGCATGCTCGGGATGGCCATCGCGGTGCTTGCCACCGTGTTCGGCCCCCGCGTCACGCCTTCCGGACTGGGCTGGATCGCGGTCGCTCTCGTCGCGGGCGGCGCCGTGGGCCTGTACCTCGCCCGCACGGTGAAGATGACCCAGATGCCGGAGCTGGTCGCGTTCATGCACAGCCTCGTGGGCCTGGTCGCCGTGCTGGTGGGGTTCGCGAGCTACGTGGATCCCGCGGCCTCCGCCGGCATGTCGGGGGCGGAAGTCGCGATCCACCACGTCGAGGTCTACGTGGGCGTCCTCATCGGCGCGGTCACGCTCTCGGGCTCGGTGATCGCGTTCGGCAAGCTCTCCGGGAAGATCGGCGGGAAACCCCTGCTGCTGCCCGCTCGGCACTGGCTGAACCTCGCGGCGCTCGTCATCGTGGTCTTCCTCGGCTATGCATTCGTCAAGGCCGCGACGATCCAGGCGGGAATCGCGCCGCTGGTCGTGATGACGGTGATCGCCCTGCTCTTCGGCGTGCACATGGTGATGGCAATCGGGGGCGCCGACATGCCGGTGGTGGTCTCCATGTTGAACAGCTACTCGGGATGGGCGGCGGCGGCGACGGGATTCATGCTCTCCAACGACCTGCTCATCGTGACCGGTGCGCTGGTCGGCTCTTCCGGCGCGATCCTCTCCTACATCATGTGCCGCGCGATGAACCGCAACTTCGTGAGCGTGATCGCGGGCGGGTTCGGCGGCGAGGCCGCGGCCCCCAAGGCCGGGGGCGCTGCGCAGCCGGCTGGCGAAGTGGTATCGGTGTCCGCGCAGGAAGCCGCCGACCTCCTCAGGGAAGCCAAGAGCGTGATCATCGTGCCGGGGTACGGCATGGCGGTGGCGCAGGCGCAGCACACGGTCTTCGAGATCACCAAGCGCCTTCGCGAGCTCGGCAAGAACGTGCGCTTCGGCATCCATCCCGTAGCCGGACGCATGCCGGGCCACATGAACGTGCTGCTCGCCGAGGCCAAGGTGCCCTACGACATCGTGCTCGAGATGGACGAGATCAACGAGGACTTTCCCGATACCGACGTCTCGATGGTGATCGGCGCCAACGACATCGTGAACCCGAGCGCGCAGGAAGACCCCTCGAGCCCCATTGCGGGGATGCCCGTACTGGAAGTGTGGAAGGCGCGCACGTCGGTGGTGATGAAGCGCAGCATGGCCTCGGGCTACGCGGGAGTCGACAACCCGCTGTTCTACAAGGACAACAACCGCATGCTCTTCGGCGACGCGAAAAAGATGCTCGACGAGGTGCTCGCGGCGCTCAGGGGCTGAGAGCCGCAAGAAATGGCGCGGCGCACCGGGTCGTCAGGAAATCAGAGCTGGAGGTGCCGCGCCGACTGAAGCCCGAGGATCGGCTCTTCCAGCCCCTTGCCGAAGGCGAGCACCTTGAAGAGCTCGCCCATCTCGGAGGGGCTGATCAGCCGGTGCACCGCGCTGGTGGCCTTGAGCTTCGAGAGCGTGGCGGTGGGATCGCCCGCGGAGACCAGGACCGCGAGGCCGCACGAGATCAGGAAATAAGCCTGCGTCGTGAGGCCGTACACGTCCGATCCGCCCTGCTCGGCCGCCCGCGCCATCGCGGTGAAGTCGACGTGCGCGGTGATGTCCTGCAACCCCGGCATGAAGAAGGGGTCCCCGTGAAAGCGGTGCCGGTAGTGGCAGCGCAGCGTCCCGCCCGTGCGTTGCGGATGGTAGAACTCCCGCTCGCTGAAGCCGTAGTCGATGAAGACCACGAGGCCGGCCTCCAGCGTGCTCGAGATCGTGCGCACCAGGCCTTCGGCCGCGAGCGAGATCTCGCTCGTGTAGTCGTAGTCGCCCGGCGGCACCACGGCCTCGGCTCGCCGCTTGAGCTCCCCGAGCGCGAGAGGCGCGTCGTCCCAGGCGAAGCCCGCCTCGGTCACGACGACGCCGCGCTCGCGCAAGCCCTCGCGGTCGCGATGCACGATGTCGAAGGGCACGACGTCGAGCACCTCGTTGCCGATCACCAGGCCGCGGATCGGCTCGGGTAGCGCGTCGATCCACTCGAAGCGCCCGATGTCTTCGGGGAAGCGTGCGGCGATGAGCGCGCGCTGGCGCTCGCGCAGCTCCGGGCTCACCTCGAGCACCCGATAGCGCGCCGGCGCCTTG
>CAMPHL010000471.1 GCA_946885905.1 uncultured Pseudomonadota bacterium
CGTCCGCGTCGTACGAGACGCTCACGGCGAGCACGACGGTGACCTCCTTGTCGCGGTTGGTATGGTGGTTCACCACCTCCGTGATGAGCTTCTCGTTCGGGACGATCGACTCGATGCCGTCGCCGCCGCGTATCACGGTGTAGCGCGAGGCGATCTCCTTCACCTCTCCCTTGCGATCGCCGATCTGCACCGTGTCGCCGATGCGCAGGCTTCGGTCGAGCAGCACGATGAAGCCGCTCACGTAGTTGGCCGCGATCTTCTGCAGGCCGAACCCGAGGCCCACACCCAGCGCGCCGCCGAAGATGGACAGCGCCGTGATGTCGATGCCGACCATCGGCAGGGCGATCAGGATGGCGGCGAGGGCGGCGCCGATGCGCACCAGCTTGGAGACCACCACGCGCGTGGACATGTCCACGGACTGCTCCGCCATCACGCGGCCTTCGGTGATGCGCGCGAGCCAGAAAGCGACCGTGAGCGCGAGGACGAGCGCGACCGCGCCCTGAAGGAGCAGCCACAGGCTGTAGCGCTGTTGGCTCCTGGTTCCGGCGAACCCGATCTCGTCGAGGATCTGGATCACTCCGGGCAGCAGCCCCGTCACGTGCAGGATCACCGCGATCCAGGCCACCCATGCGACGAAGCGGATGGCCTTGCGCAGGAACTCGCCCTTGGGCAGCACGTGTCCCAGGACGTACACCGCGAGCCGGATCGCGATCCACGCGAGGAGCGCCGTGGAGAAGATCTCGAGCAGCGCCACCGGCTGGTGGCGCTCGAGCGCCGCGCGGCCGAGGACCAGGAAGACCCATGCGAGCGCCGGGTACGCCACGCGCTCGAAGTCGCCTTCGCCGAACTTCCACCGCGCGCTGGGCTTCACCCGGTGGAAGGTGGCCCGCGCGATCGACCAGCCAAGGGCGACCGCGACGATCGCGATGCCGACCTGCCAGAACCAGACCTCGGGGCTGGCACCTTCCACCAGGTGCTGCATGAAGCGGCGGACGGGCGAGCTGTCGATGCTCAACGCCATGGCTTGGATTCGCTGCGATGCTTCTCGAAGTTGGCGACGAAGCGGTCGGTGATCGCGCGGCTGCCGGAGATCACGACCACGTTCTCCCCGTTGGCGTGCTGCGCCGCGCGGGTGAAATTGTAGCTGCCGGTGATCACCGTCGCCTGGGGCTCGCCGCCGTCGAGGATGACGACCTTGTCGTGCGCGGCCGCGTGGCCGGCGTCGAGCCACACGCGAGCTCCGGCGCGGTCGAGCGCCTTGAGGTGCGGATGGCCGCCGTTGGCGTGCTGGTTCGCGTCGCCGATCACTTCCACGTCGACGCCGCGCTTGCGCGCGGCAAGCAGCGCGTTGGCGATGGCGCGGTCGGTGAGCAGGTAGGCCTGCAGCTGCACGCTGCGCTTCGCGCGCCCGATGCGGGCCACGATGAGGCCGGCGATATCGTCGCCCGGAGTGAACGCGACCTCGATGCGCGCCGTCCGGGCATTGCGGGACGGTGCGAGGCCGAAGGCGTCGAAGGCGCAGGTGAACGCAATGGCTGCGCAGATGGACGCAAAGCGATTCATCCGCTCAGGGCTTTCTTGCTCGTTCCAATACCGCCGCGAAGAAGCCGTCGGTGTCGTGGCGGTGGGGAAAGAGGTGGAGATACTCGCCGACGCCCGCGACCTTCACGCCCTGCTTCTCGAGCACGGACTTGGCGGGCACGAGCGAGAAATCGGCATGGCGCGCGAGAAAGTCCTGCACGATTTCCTCGTTTTCCTCGGCGAGCAGGCTGCAGGTTCCGTACACCAGCCGCCCGCCGGGTTTCAGCAGCGAGGCTGCCGCGTCGAGGATCGCGCGTTGCTTGGCATTGAGCTGCGCCAGGCCCTCCGCGGTCTGCCGGACCTTGAGGTCGGGATTGCGCCGCAGCGTCCCCAGGCCCGTGCAGGGCGCATCGACGAGCACGCGGTCGATCTTGCCGCGCAGGCGCTTCACCTTCGGGTCGTTCTCGCTGGCGATGCGTTGGGGGTAGACGTTCGACAGGCCCGAGCGCTTGAGGCGCGGCGCGAGGTTCGCCAGGCGCTTGTCCGAAACGTCGAATGCGTACAGGCGCCCGGTCGAGCTCATCGCCGCGCCCATCTGGAGCGTCTTGCCCCCGGCGCCGGCGCAGAAGTCCACCACCATCTCGCCGCGCCTGGGCTCGACCAGGAGGCCCAGCAACTGGCTGCCCTCGTCCTGCACCTCGACCGCGCCGTCGAGGAACATCGGGTGCCGGTTGAGCGCGGGCTTCTCCCTGAGCCGCACGCCGAGCGGGGAAAGCTTCGTCGGCGCCGCGCCGATCTGGTCGTAGTCGAGGCGGTCGAGCACCGCTTCGCGCGGCGCCTTCATGCTGTTCACGCGCAGGTCCAGTGGCGCCGGGCGTTGCAGTCCGCGGGCGAGCTCCAGCACTTCATCCTCGCCCATGCGCCCGCGCAGGCGCTCCAGCACCCAGTCCGGAAGGTCCGCGCGGATCTCGTACGGGAGCGATTCCAGATCGAGGGCCTTCAGTTGCGCGAGCCAGGCCTTTTCCTCGGGATTGAGGGCCGCCTCGATCTGCGAGATGCCCACGCCCTGGAGCTTCACCAACGCGGCGAGCGCGATCTCGCGCGGCGTGGCGTTCGGCGTCACGTGCTCGAGCAGCCGCCGGCGCCTCTGCGCCGCGTAGACGGTGTCCGCGACTAGCGCG
>CAMPHL010000472.1 GCA_946885905.1 uncultured Pseudomonadota bacterium
AGCACCGAGCGCTTGAAGTTGGGCGCGAACCTCGTCACCTGGTCGATCACCGCATCGGCCGCGCGCTCGCGCTCCTGCTCCCAAGCGCGGCCGTCGGGCAGCGAATAGCGGAAGTGCTGGCAGAACAGGCTCGCCACGTGCGCTCCCGCCGGCGCGAGCGAGTCGTCCAGCGTGCTCGGGACCAGCATCTCCACGATGGGCTCGGACGACCAGCCGTCGCGGCGCGCCGTGTCGTATGCGCGATCCATGAATTCGAGCGAAGGCGCCATGATGATCCCGGAAGCGTGATGCGGTGCCGCCGCCTTCCCGGGGAGCGCGCTGAAGTCGGGCAGCTCGGACAGCGCCACGTTCATGCGCAGCGTCGCCGACTCGCTCTGGTAGTGCGTGAAGGGCTCGCGCCAGGCGCCCGCCACGCCGGCGAGCAGCTCGAGCAGCAATCGGGGATGCGCGTTCGAGACCACGCAACGCGCGCCGACCTCGTCGCCGTTGTCGAGCACCACGCCCCGTGCGCGGCCGTCGCGAGCCATGACGCGGGCCACACCCTGCCCGGTGCGGATCTCGACACCGCGCGCTTCCGCCTCCCTGCGCATGGCCTGCGTGATCGCGCCCATGCCGCCGATCGCGTGTCCCCATGCGCCCTTCTTGCCGTTCACTTCGCCGAACACGTGGTGCAGCAGCACATAGCCCGATCCCGCGGCGTAGGGACTCGCGAAGTTGCCCACCACGGAGTCGAAGCCGAAGCAGGCCTTGATCGGCGCGGACTCGAACCAGCGCTCGAGCCACTCCCCGGCCGAAATGGTGAAGAGGTCGAGCACGTCGCGCTTGGCCTGCATGGGCAACGCATTGAGTGTGCGGCCCGCCTTCCAGGCGCGGAAAAGGTCGTGGATGCCGCCGCCGACGTTGGGCGGCGTCTCCAGCAGGAGGCCGCGCAACACGTCGGCCACGACGTCCAGGCGAGCGTAGTACTCCGGCAGGCGCTCGGCATCGCGCTTCGAGAAGCGGGCGACCTCGCGTTGCGTGGCTTCCAGCCCGCCGCCCACCTTGATGTAGCCGTCTTCCAGCGGCAGGAAGTTCGAGAACGGCCGCTCGACCACGCGCAGGCCATGCTCGGCGAGACGCAGGTCCGCGATCACGCGCGGATTGAGGAGGCTGACCGTGTAGCTGGCGGTGGAGTTGCGGAAGCCCGGATGGAACTCTTCGGTCACCGCCGCGCCGCCCACCGCCGCGCGACGCTCGACCATGCAGACGCTCAGTCCCTTCGCCGCGAGGTAGCACGCGCAGGTGAGGCCGTTGTGGCCGGCGCCGATGATGACGGCGTCGTATTGCGCCCTCCCCTCGGATGGGGCCAGGGGGCGGGTCATCGCTAGCCCGGAAGGAAGCGCCGGATGACGCCCACCTGCGCATCGTCCATCAACATCGGGCTGTGGCCGCACCGCGCGACCACATGGACCTCGGTGCGGGGCCGGGCGCGCATCTCCTCCAGCGTCTCGGGCAGGAGCAGGTCCGAATGCTCGCCGCGGATCACCAGCACCGGCCCGTGCACGTTATGCCAGAACGCGCGCAGGTCCACGTCGGCGGGCGTCGTGGCATGGATGTTCCTGGCGATTCCCGGGTCGTAGCGGAAGTGCCACTTCCCGTGCTCGTCCTGCCTGGCCGAGTGGATCGCGAGGTGGCGCCAGTCCCGGTCGGTGAGCTCGCCGAACGGGCTGAAGGCGCGAAGGTCGGCCTCCAGCCCCTCGATCGAGTCGTACGCGGGATCCTTGCCGAGATACCTGCCGATGCGCTCGATCGCGGCTTTCGGGATCATGCAGCCGATGTCGTTCAGCACGAGCTTGCGCACCGGCGAGCCGGGCATCGCCGCGAGCATCATCCCCAGGATGCCGCCCATCGAGGTGCCCAGCCAGTCCACGTTCTCGGCACCGACGCGCGCCATGAGCACGGTGAGGTCGTTGCAATACACCGGATAGTTGTAGTCGGCCGCATCGCGCAGCCAGTCGCTGCGCCCGCGGCCGGGCATGTCGGGACACACCACGCGGTAGGCATCGGCAAGCGAGCGGGCGACGTGGTCGAAGTCGCGGCCGTTGCGCGTGAGGCCGTGCACGCACACCAGCACGCGCGGATTGGCCGGATCGCCCCACTCCACGTAGCGCAGCCAGTGGAACCCGTGGGGATCCAGGCAGCGCACAGCCGCTTCCCTCATCTCGCTCACTCGATGGCCGAGGCGCTCTTCGCGCGCTCGCGCAGCAGGAATTTCTGGATCTTGCCGGTCGAGGTCTTGGGCAGCGGCCCGAAGACCACCTCCCTGGGCGCCTTGAAGCGCGCCATGCGCGCCCGGCAGAACTCGATGATCTCCTCCGCGCTCGCGCTCGCGCCTTCCTTCAGCTCCACGAACGCGCACGGCGTCTCGCCCCACTTGGGATCGGGCCGCGCGACCACCGCGGCAAGCATCACCGCGGGGTGGCCGTGCAGCACGTCCTCGACTTCCTGCGACGAGATGTTCTCCCCGCCCGAGATGATCACGTCCTTCGAGCGGTCCTTGATCTTCACGTAGCCGTCGGGCTGCATCACCGCGAGGTCGCCGGAGTGGAACCAGCCGCCGCGGAACGCCTCCGCGGTGGCCGCGGGGTTCTTGAGGTAGCCCTTCATGGTGATGTTGCCGCGGAACATGATCTCGCCCATGGT
>CAMPHL010000473.1 GCA_946885905.1 uncultured Pseudomonadota bacterium
GCACTGTCTCAATCGAGGCGCACGTGGGGCTTGACGTCGAGGCGCAGCGCCAGCTGTTCCACGACCTGAACAACCTGGGCAAGTCGGTGTCGGCCAGCATGGCTTTCGAGTTCGACAACTCCAACCCGAACAACATCGGCAGCCCGCCGCCGGTCGACGCGAAGCTCGATGCGCAGAGCTACTTCGACATCGCGGCTTCGTGGGCGCTCACCAAGCAGCTCACGCTGCGCGGCGGCGTCAACAACCTGTTCGACGAAGATCCGCCGCTGTCCTCGCAGGTCGGCACGACGGGGAACGGCAACACCTACCCGCAGACCTACGATGCGTTCGGCCGCAAGGTCTTCATCAGCGCGTCGTACAAGTTCTAATCCAGGGAGGCACACTCGAACGGCGAGCTTCGGCTCGCCGTTTTTTTTGCCGGAAGCTAGAGCTCGAAGGATTCGGCTGCGCCGGCGAAGGCGTTGAGGCCCTCGGAGAGCGCGCTCACGAGGCTGCGCTCGGGGGCCGTGAGGTGCGGGTGCCAGACATCGAAGATGAACACCACGCGCAGGTGGTCGCTGTCGTTCCAGGCCTCGTGCTCGATGGTGTCGTCGAACACCCAGGCCTTGCCGGGCTCCCATTCGCGCGTTTCGTTACCGACGCGGAAACCGCACCCCGGAGGCACGATGAGGGGCAGGTGCACGACGAGGCGGACATTGGTCACGCCGGTGTGGGGTGGGATGCGCGTCCGGGGCTTGAGGAGCGAATACATGGCCGCCGGGGTGCGGCCAGCCTGATGCGGCTGTGGAGCCTGCGCCAGCAAGGCCATCGTCCTGGGACAGCGCACCGCATTCTCCTCGACGCGCCGCCCCATCTTGAAGAGGTGGAAGGCGCTCCAGCGGGGTGAATGGTTGAGCTCCGCCCACTGGTCGTGGGGCACGTCGGGCGGATACTCGATGTAAGGCTGGAAGCCCTGGTCGGAGCGCAACACCTCGAGGAACTCGGCACGGACATCGTCGGTGGCCGCCTCCACTGCGTCGATCCACGGGAACTCGGATCGATCGAAGAACTCGATCGGGGCCAGGCGTGGGTAATGCAGGATCACGGGCTGCGATTCGAAGCGGCGCTTGCGCCCGACCAGGATGTCGACCGCGTCGCGGAAGCGCCGCAAGTCCTCGCCCTTGCAGGCTGCGAGCGGACCTTCGAGGTGCCGGTCCAGGAAGGCCGCGCAGTCGCGGTCGTATTTCTCCTTGAATTGCAGCGCGTGCGCCACCGCCGGGCGCAGCTCCGGCAGCAGCCGGTCGACCGCGGGAGAGACTGCGGCAGCCGCACCATAGGCGCGCGCCGCTTCGTGCCCCTTCCCTCGCCGCTCCATCAGATTGCCGCGCATGAGCAGGGCGAGCAGGTTGCGCGGATCGACGGTGAGCGCCCGGGTGATCGCCGCTTCCTCGGCCGCCTCGTCGCGCAGGCCCTGGCAGGCGACCGCGAGGTTGACCCACTGTTGGGGATCGGCGCCATCGGCCTGCGTGAGCCGCTCCAGCAGCGAACGGGCCTGGGAGAGGTCGCCGCGGCGGAACGCGGCCTGCCCCAGGACGTCCAGGGCGCGCACATGCCGCGTATCGAGCGCCAGGATTCGCTCCCACGCCCTCTTTGCATCGTCCATCCGGCCCATCTGGGCCGCGCGCAGCGCCTGCTCCTCGAGGGCGAGGATCTCCTTGCGCATGCCATCAGGCCCTTGTGCCGCCATCCTCCGCTCCATGACGAATTGTTCGCGTCGGCGACATGTTGCCATGCGGGAGTACGATGGAAGCATCCTTTGACGGGAGAGCCGCCATGAAACTTCATCCTTTCGCTGCCTTCTCCTCGCTCGCCGCCGCGTTGCTCTCGTTCACCGCACTGGCCGCACCCCCGGTGCTCATCGAGCCGGTGCGCGCCGAAGTATCGAAGAACTGGCTCTACGACATCAAGGAATCCCGCAGCAAGGCGGGTGCGATCCGCGAAGCCGACGCGCGCCGGATGGCCGACGACATGGCCAGGAGCTTCCAGGGCGCGCTCGAGAAGGCGCTGCGCGACGAGGGTTTCCAGGTCATGAACTCGCCCGCCCCGGGCGCCGTTCGTCTCTCGGCGCGGCTCGACGAGGTCTACGTTAGCGCCCCGGAAAACACCGCCGCGGGCGTGAAGGCCCTCACGCGCACGACCGGCCACGCGAGACTGCAGGTGCAGGCGCGCGACGCCGGTGGCGCGGTGCTGATGCAGAGCGAGCAACGCTCGGACGCGGGCGACATGGGGCGCCTGCAGAGGGCCACCGACGTGTCCAATCGATTCTGGTTCGATGCGCTCTTCCAGGACTGGTCGAGGGACGTCGCGACGCAGTTGAAGCGGAAGGCGCGCTGAAGGCCTTCTCAGATCTCCCACTGCGGTTTCTGGCCGCTGTGGGCATCGATCGCTGCGAACATGGCATCGACGAGGGCGCGCTCCTCGGCGCTCAGCTCCGGCCGCCAGATTTCGAAGAGCAGGATCACGCGCGTTTCCTCGCTGCCATTCCACGCCTCGTGCTCGATCGTGTCGTCGAAGAGCCACGCCTTGCCCTCCACCCACTCGCGGGTCTCGTTGCCCACGCGGAACCGGCAGCCTGGGGGCACGATGAGCGGCAGGTGTCCGATAAGGCGCGTGTTCACCATGCCGTTGTGCGCCGGGATGTGG
>CAMPHL010000474.1 GCA_946885905.1 uncultured Pseudomonadota bacterium
AGGACTGGCGCCCGAAGACGCTCACGCCGTGCGTGCGCAATGCGCTGAAGGGCCTCACCATCGATGGCGGCGAGGAAGGTCCCGCGGTCGAGCCCGACTGGGGCGAGCCCGACCTCACGCCCGCCGAGCGCGTCTTCGGCTGGAACAGCTTCGAGGTGCTCGCCTTCGTCACCGGCAATCCCGACCGCCCCGTGAACGCGATCCCGCCACGCGCAATCGCCTATTGCCAGTTGCGCTTCGTGGTCGGGACGGATCCCAAGGAGATCCTTCCCGCCCTGCGCCGGCATCTCGACAAGCACGGCTTCCGGAAGATCGAGGTCAAGGCCTCGCGCGAGGAGTGCCTGCCCGCCACGCGCCTCGATCCCGATCACCCCTGGGTGAAGTGGGCCGCGGCCTCACTCGAGAAGACCACCGGCAAGAAGCCCGCGATCCTGCCCAACCTCGGCGGGTCGCTGCCGAACAACGTTTTCTCGGACACGCTCGGTTTGCCGACCGTATGGGTGCCGCACTCCTATGCGTCGTGCTCGCAGCACGCGCCGAACGAGCACCTGCTGGCGCCGGTCGCGCGCGAGGCGCTGCGCATCATGACGGGCCTCTGGTGGGACCTGGGAGAGAAGAAAAGCTAGAGCTTGCGCCCGTCGAAGGGCGCGATCTCGATCTTCTCGAGGTCGATGCCCTCGAGGCAGCGCAGGTTGATCGCCGCCGTCTTGTTGCCCTTGGGATCGGTTCCTTCGCCGTGCGTGTGGATGCCGCACGTGCGGCAGAAGCGATGCATGATCACGTGCTTGTTGAACGTGTAGGTCTGCAGCGCGTCCTCGCCCCGCAGGATCCTCAGGCTCGAGCGCGGCACGAACCAGAGCGGCGCGCCCTTGCGGAAGCAGATCGAGCAGTTGCACTGGATCGCGCCCTGGATGTCGCCCTCGACTTCGTAGGCGACGGTGCCGCAGTGACAGCTTCCGTTGTATTTCATCGTTCCTACGGTCAGGCCGCGACCGCGGCCTTGTGGGTGGGAGCCGGTGCGCGCAGCGAATCCATCGCCGCATCGACGCCGCCGCGCGCATGCGGCACTCGGGCTTCCGCGAGCGCGAGCTCGATGGCGCCCAACGCGCCCAGCAGCATCGGCTCGTTCAGGTCGCCCATGTGGCCGATGCGGAAGACTCTCCCCTGCAAGGCGCCCAGGCCGCGGCCAAGGGCCACGCCGTAGCGCTCGAGCGCGATCGTGCGCACCGTATCGGCGTCGTGGCCAGGCGGCATCAGCACGGCGGTGAGCGAGTCGGACGCGAAGTCGGCGTCGAGCGAATAGATCTCCGGGCCGCCGCCCTTGCTCCAGTGGCGCACGCAGGCGCGCGTGGCATCGGCGAGGCGGCGATGGCGCGCGAACACGTTCCCGAGCCCTTCTTCCTCGATCATGTCGAGCGACTCTTCCAGCCCGAAGAAGTGGACGATGGGCGCGGTGCCGCAGAACGCCACCTGGCGGCCGTTGTCGACCATCGGGCGCCAATCCCAATACCGGCGCGGCGCGCGCGCGGACTGCGAAGCTTCCCAGGCCTTGTCGTTGATCGCGGTGAACGACATGCCGGGCGGAAGCATGAGGCCCTTCTGCGAGCCGCCGATCACGAGGTCCACGCCCCATTCGTCCATGCGGAAGTCGTACGAGGCGAGCGACGAGATCGTATCGACCATGTAGAGCGCCGGGTGGCCCAGGCGATTCATCACCGCGCGCGTCTCGGCGATCGGATGGCGGATGCCGGTCGCGGTCTCGTTCTGGATCAGCAGCACCGCCTTGATCGAGCGGTTGGTATCCGCGGCGAGGTGCCTGGCGATCGATTCGGGATCGGTGGTGCGGCGCTCGGGGATCGCGATCGCCTCGACCTCGAGCCCGTAGGCGCGCGCGGTATTCGCCCACCTGTCGGCGAAGAATCCGGTCTGCGGGACGAGCACCTTGTCGCCGGGCGAAAAGACGTTGGCGATGCTGGCATCCCAGGCGCCGTTGCCCGAGGACGCGTACACGATCGGGAAGCCGACCTTCGTCTTGAGCACGCCCTTCAGGCGTTCGAGGCAGCGATCGCGCAGCGCCACGAACTCCGGGCCGGTGAAATCCACCATCGGCCGCTGCATCGCCCGCACCACCCGGTGCGGCACGTTCGTGGGCCCCGGATGCATGAAAAACTGCCAGCCGCGCACTGCGGTCATCGCCTTCTCCCGGTATCGAACCCCCAATGATACCGGCTCGATGCCGCCACCCCGGCGCGGGCCGGGGGTCGGTTTCTACATCCGGCCGTCCTCGATGAGCGCCATGATGTTGCCCTCGCTGTCCTTGAACCACGCGGCCTTCATGCCCCCGCCGGAGGCGATGCCGTCCTTCATGACGAGGCCGCCGATCTCGTCGGAGTCGTACTCCTCCATTTTCACGCCCTTCGAGCGCAACTGCTCGACCTCCTTCTCGAGGTCCTTCACCTTCCAGAAGGCCTGGCTCGCCTTGTTGGTGCCGGCGCTATCGCCGGCGTCGTAGAGGAATGCCGCGGTGTTGTCGCTGAATTCGTACGCGACGCCGCCGTCGATCTGCTGCTCCAGGGGCTTCAGGCCCAGCTTGCCCTCGTAGAACTTGCGTGCGCGGGCGATATCCCTGGCCGGGATGTAGGCATACATGGGGTAGCTTTGGAG
>CAMPHL010000475.1 GCA_946885905.1 uncultured Pseudomonadota bacterium
GGGGGAATAGGGGGATAGGGAACTGCGGGGTTATCCGACCGGCCGCGCCCATTCCCCATCCCATTTCCCCATTCCCCGATTCCCCCATACGCCAAAAAAGAGGGCCTGGCAGGATTGCTCCCGCCAGGCCCTTCGTCGTTCCTGCGTGCGGCCAGCCAACGGCCTGCCGCGTGCCTGCAGCGTTAGTACATGCCGCCCATGCCGCCGCCCGGGCCTCCCCCTTGCGGGGCTTCCTTCCTGTCCTCGGGAATCTCTGAGACGAGAGCTTCCGTGGTCAGCAGGAGCGAGGCGATGGACGAGGCGTTCTGAAGCGCCGTCCGCACCACCTTCGCCGGATCGATGACGCCGGCGTTCACCAGGTTCTCGTAGGTGTCGGTCAGCGCGTTGAAGCCGGACTCGTTGTCCTGCTCACGCACCTTCTGCACCACGATCGAGCCCTCGAGCCCCGCGTTGGTGGCAATCCACCGCAGCGGCTCCTCGATGGCGCGCTTGATGATGTTGACGCCGACCTGCTGGTCGCCTTCGAGCTTCAGCTTCTCGAGCGACTTGGCCGCGCGGATGAGCGCCGTGCCGCCGCCGGGGACGATCCCCTCTTCCACGGCCGCCTTGGTCGCGTGCATCGCGTCTTCGACGCGCGCCTTCTTCTCCTTCATCTCGGTCTCGGTGGCCGCACCGACCTTGATGACGGCGACGCCGCCGACGAGCTTGGCCAGCCGCTCCTGCAGCTTCTCACGGTCGTAGTCCGAGGTGGTGTCCTCGACCTGCGCGCGGATCTGCTTGACGCGGCCCTCGATCTGGGCGCTGCTGCCGCCGCCCTCGACGATCGTGGTGTTGTCCTTGTCGATGGTGACCTTCTTGGCCTTGCCGAGATCCTCGACCTTGATGTTCTCGAGCTTGAGGCCGAGGTCTTCGGTGATGGCCTTGCCGCCGGTGAGGATTGCGATGTCCTCGAGCATCGCCTTGCGGCGATCGCCGAAGCCGGGCGCCTTCACCGCGGCCGCCTGCAGCGTTCCGCGCAGCTTGTTGACGACGAGCGTCGCCAGCGCCTCGCCCTCGACGTCCTCCGCGATGATGAGCAGCGGGCGGCCCATGCGCGCCACCTGCTCCAGCACGGGGAGCAGATCCTTCATCGAGCTGATCTTCTTCTCGTGGATCAGGATGACGGGGTTTTCGAGGACGACTTCCATCCGCTCAGGGTCGGTCACGAAGTACGGCGACAGGTAGCCGCGGTCGAACTGCATGCCCTCGACCACCTCGAGCGAAGTCTCGAGCGTCTTGGCCTCTTCGACCGTGATGACGCCGTCCTTGCCGACCTTGTCCATCGCATCGGCGATGATCTTGCCGATGGTCTCGTCGTTGTTCGCCGAGATGGTGCCGACCTGGGCGACCATGTTGCCGCTGACCGGCTTGGCCATCTTCCGCAACGACTCGGTGATCGTCTCGACGGCGCGCTCGATGCCCTTCTTGACTTCCATCGGGTTGGCGCCGGCAGTGACGTTTTTGGCGCCCTCCCGGTAGATCGCCTGAGCCAGCACGGTGGCTGTCGTCGTGCCGTCGCCGGCGATGTCCGACGTCTTGCTCGCGACTTCGCGCACCATCTGCGCGCCCATGTTCTCGAGCGCGTCCTTCAGCTCGATCTCCTTGGCGACGGTGACGCCGTCCTTGGTGATCGTGGGCGAGCCGAACTTCTTGTCGAGAACGACGTTGCGCCCCTTGGGGCCGAGCGTGACCTTGACCGCGTCGGCCAGCAGGTTCACGCCGCGGAGGATCGCCTGCCGCGACTGCTCACCATAAATGATCTGCTTTGCCATGTCTCACTCCTGCACTGGGGAACGGCCGTGCCGTGCCCACGCAATTGCTTGTGAAGCTACTTCTCGAGGACGGCGAGGACCTCGTCTTCGCGCATGATGAGGTGCTCTTCCCCGTCGATCTTGATCTCCTGGCCGGAATACTTGCCGAACAGGATGGTGTCGCCTTCCTTGACGTCGAGCGCCACCCGCTTGCCGTCGTCCTTCTGCTTGCCAGCGCCGACAGCGATGACCTTGCCCTGCTGCGGCTTCTCCTTTGCCGTGTCGGGGATGATGATGCCCCCTACCTTCTGCTCGCCTTCCTCGATGCGCTGGACGATGATGCGGTCGTGGAGCGGTCGGACCTTCATGTGTGCACTCCGTAACGTACTTCTGAACTTGACAATGGTTGGTAACGACTGTGGTGTTTCCCGGGACCTTGCACGTGCCTCGCGCGGGACGCGGCCCGTCGCGCGCCCGGGTGGACGCCCGACTGTCGCGGCCGTTGCAGCACCGACAAAAAAATCCCTTTTGCCCGGGCCGGCTCGAGGCCAGCAGCCAATCCCTCCGGCTGCTAGCACTCGGCCCGTGCGACTGCTAATTCTATGAGGCGTGTCCGGGAGTGTCAACCCGGATGTCGGCCGGCGCCTGGCCGGAGCGATTCGATGCGCCAGGACGCGTCAGCGCGGGCGTTTTATCCGAAGCTCGGCCATTTTTCGGGCCAGGGTGTTGCGGTGGATGCCCAGCAGCGTGGCGGTCTCCGACAGGTGCCCGTCCGTGTCGGCGAGCGCCCGCTCGATGAAGCGGCGCTCGAACTCGCGCCGCCCGTCCTCGAACCGGATGCCGCCGTCTACCATCTGATCGACC
>CAMPHL010000476.1 GCA_946885905.1 uncultured Pseudomonadota bacterium
GGTGGCGCACGAGCAGCCCCGCCTGCTCGAACTGGGTGAGCACGCGATAGACGGTGGCGAGCCCTATGTCGCTGTGCTCGCCGAGCAGCTTGCGGTAGACGTCCTCGGCGGTGAGGTGGCGCTCGTTGCTGTGCTGGAAGAGGTCCAGCACCTTGAGCCGCGGGACGGTGACCTTGAGGCCGCTTCCCTTGAGTTCGCGCGATTCGCTCATCGAGGAAATCATACAGGCCATTGATATAATCCGCGTTTCGCTTCGAGCGCTTTCCCCCATGCGTTTGCCTGCAATCGTCGTCGCTTGCGCCCTGCTCACCGGCGGCTGCGTCTACCGCATCGAGATCCAGCAGGGCAACTACGTGACGCAGGACCAGGTGCAGAAGTTGAAGCCCGGGATGACCCGCACCGAAGTGCGCCAGGCGCTCGGCACGCCGCTGCTGCAGGATGTCTTCCACGCCGACCGCTGGGATTACTACTTCAGCCAGGTGCGGGGCAAGAACCCCAACGACCGCAAGCTCTTCTCGGTGTACTTCAAGGAAGACAAGGTCGCCTCGTTCACGGGCGAGGTGCAGCCGGCCGCCGCGCCGCCGGTCGGAGTGCCGCCGCCACCGGGCTTGCCGCAGGCGGGTCCCCCGCCCGCGCCCGCGCAGCCGAGGCCATCGACGCCGCAGCAGGCCCCGCGCGGGCCGCCTTCCAGCCGGCCTCCGGGCTCGAGATGAGCGCAGTGCGCGTCGGCATCGCGGGCGCCGGGGGGCGCATGGGCCAGGCGCTGCTCGATGCCGCCACGAAGACCGAAGGGGTGGCGCTCGGCTCCGCGGTGGATCTCGCGCCCGGTGCCTGGGGCAACGTGGCGATCGGCACGGACGTCTCCGCGGCGATCGCGGCCTGCGACGTGCTGATCGATTTCACCAGGCCCGCCGGAACGCTCGAGCACGTGCGCGCCTGCGTGTCCGCCCGGCGTCCGATCGTGATCGGAACGACGGGCTTCAACCGCGAGCAGGTGGAGGAGATCCGCCGCGCCGCCACCAGCATCGCCGTCGTCATGGCGCCCAACATGAGCGTGGGCGTGAACGTGATGCTCAGGCTCGTGGAGCTCGCGTCGCGGGCGCTCGGCGACGAATACGACGTCGAAGTCTTCGAGATGCACCACCGCAAGAAGGTCGATGCGCCTTCGGGCACGGCGCTCAAGCTCGGCGAGGTCGCCGCCGCTGCGCGCGGCGCGCAGCTTGGCGAGGTGGGCGTGTTCGACCGGCACGGCGCGACCGGCGAGCGGCGCCCGGGAAGCCTGGGTTTCTCGGTTGCGCGCGGGGGCGACGTCGTGGGCGACCACACCGTGTTCTTCGCGGGAACGGGCGAGCGCATCGAGATCACGCATCGCTCGAGCAGCCGCGCGACTTATTCGCAAGGCGCCCTGCGCGCGGCACGCTTCGTGGCCGGGAAGGCGCCCGGCCTCTACGACATGCAGGACGTGCTGGGACTCCGGTAGCCGCTACGCCAGGAACAACCCCGCCACCGCGGCCGTCATGCAGGTAGCGAGCGTTCCCGCGAGGATCGACTTCATGCCGAGCTGCACGACCTCGGCGCGACGCTCCGGCACCATCACCCCGAGCCCGCCGATCAGGATGCCGAGGCTGCCGAAGTTGGCGAAGCCGCACAACGCATAGGTCATCAGCAGCTTGCTGCGCGCCGAAAGCGCCTCGGGCGGGAGCTTCGACAGGTCGATGTAGGCGATGAACTCGTTCAGCACCGTCTTCGTGCCGAGGAGCGCGCCCGCCGTCCCCGCCTCGCTCCAGGGCACGCCCACGGCCCATGCGAGGGGCGCGAAGAGCCATCCCAATGTCCGCTGCAAGGTGAGCGGCTCGGCGAAGGGCAGGAGCCCGATGAGCGCGTTCGCGAGGTAAACCAGCGCCGCGAACACGAGCAGCATCGCGGTGATGTAGAGCAGCAGCTGGACGCCCTCGGCGGTCCCTCGAGTCACCGCATCGATGGCGCTCGCGTCCTGGCGCGCGATCTCGACGGTCGCGCCGGCCGTCATCGGCCCCGGCACCATCAGCGCCGCCACCGTGATCGCGGCGGGCGTGGCGACGATCGAGGCGATGAGGATGTGGCCGATGGCGCCGGGAACCACCGGGCCGAGCATCGCGCCATAGAGCGCCATCACCGTGCCGGCGATCGTCGCCATGCCGCAGACCATGACCATGAAGAGCTCGGAGCGCGTGAGCCGCGCGAGGTAGGGCTTCACGACGAGCGGGGCTTCCACCATTCCCACGAACACGTTCGCCGCGGCCGAGAGCCCGGCCGCGCCGCCCACGCCCATCGTCTTCTCGAGCAGCCACCCGAAGGCACGCACGACGGCCGGAAGGATGCGCCAGTGGAAGAGCAGCGCCGAGAGCGCGCTCACCACCAGCACCAGGGGAAGGGCGCGGAAGGCGAGCACGAACGAGGCCTCGGGCCGCGCCTGCTCGAACGGCACGGGCCCGCCGCCCAGGTAGCCGAAGACGAATGCCGTTCCGGCCTGCGTCGCACGCTCGATCACCTGCAGCGCGGCATTGAGCGAGAAGATCGCCTCGCGCAGCGGCGCCACCAGCAGCATGAGCGCGGCGAGCACGGCCTGCAGCGCGAGGCCCGCCGCGACCAGCCGCCAGCGGACGGCGCCAC
>CAMPHL010000477.1 GCA_946885905.1 uncultured Pseudomonadota bacterium
GCGGACGACTACGACGTCTCCGAGATGCGCGTGGTCACGAAGCGCTCGCCCACGAAGCAGGAGATGAACGACCTCGTCTTCGCCTTCCGGGTGGCCAAGTTCGTGAAGTCCAACGCGATCGTCTTCTGCGCCCACGGCATGACGTTGGGCGTGGGCGCCGGCCAGATGAGCCGCGTGGACTCCACGCGCATAGCGACGATCAAGGCGAAGAACGCGGGCCTTTCGCTCAAGGGCTCGGTCGCGGCCTCCGACGCGTTCTTCCCGTTCCGCGACGGCCTCGACGTGGTCGCCAACGCCGGGGCCAGGGCCGTCATCCAGCCCGGCGGCAGCGTGCGCGACGACGAAGTTATCGGGGCAGCCGACGAGCACGGATTGGCGATGGTGTTCACCGGCATGAGGCATTTCCGGCACTGAGGATCTTCCTCTCCCCAGGGAGAGGGTCTGGGAGACGTTCCATGAAAGTGTTGGTGATCGGCTCCGGCGGCCGCGAGCACGCGCTCGCCTGGCGGCTCATCCAGTCGCCGCGCGTCTCCAAGGTCTTGGTCGCTCCCGGAAATGCCGGCACCGCGCGCGAGGAAGGCGTCGCGAACCTGCCCATCACCGCCACCGACGAGCTCGTGAAGTACGCGCGCGAGAACAACATCCACGCGACCGTCGTGGGGCCCGAGGGGCCGCTCGCGGCGGGCGTGGTGGATGCGTTCAGGGCGGCGGGGCTGCGCATTTTCGGCCCCTCGAAGCTCGCCGCGCAGCTCGAGGCGTCGAAGGACTTCGCCAAGCGCTTCATGGAGCGCCACGAGATTCCGACCGCGCGCCATGCCACGTTCACGGACGCGAAGGCCGCGCACGCTCACGTGCTCAGGCATGGCGCCCCGATCGTGATCAAGGCCGACGGGCTCGCGGCGGGCAAGGGCGTCGTCGTGGCCGAGACCGTGGACGAGGCGCACAAGGCGATCGACCAGATGCTCGAGGCCAACCAGCTCGGCGGCGCCGGCCACCGGGTCGTGATCGAGGAATTCATGGTAGGCGAGGAAGCGAGCTTCATCGTCATGGTGGACGGCAAGCACGTGTTGCCGCTCGCCTCGAGCCAGGACCACAAGCGCATCTTCGACGGCGACCGCGGCCCGAATACCGGAGGCATGGGTGCCTATTCGCCCGCGCCGGTCGTCACGCCCGAGGTCCACCATCGCGTCATGACGGAGATCATCGATCCCGTCGTGGCAGGCATGGCCGCGGAGGGCATTCCCTACACCGGCTTCCTTTATGCCGGGCTCATGATCGACAAGCAAGGCGCCCCGCGCGTGGTCGAGTTCAATTGCCGCCTGGGCGACCCCGAGACGCAGCCGATCCTCATGCGCCTCAAGTCCGACTTCCTCGCGATCGTCGACCACGCGATCGACGGCACGCTCGACAAGGCGAAGGCCGAATGGGACCGCCGCGCGGCCCTCGGCGTGGTCGTCGCGGCCGCGGGCTACCCCGGCGAACCGCGCAAGGGCGACGCGATCGAATCGCTTCCCGAGGATGCCCCCGACATGCATGTCTTCCACGCCGGCACTGCGCAGAAGGACGGCAAGGTGGTGACCAGCGGCGGGCGCGTGCTTTGCGTGACCGCGCTGGGCGACAAGGTGAAGATGGCCGCGGAGCGTGCGTACCAGGCGGTGGCCCAGGTTCGCTTCGAGGGCATGCAGTACCGCAAGGACATCGGCCACCGGGCGTTCAACCGGCGCTGAGATCCATGGCCCGCGTCTTCGTTTTCGGCACGCTCAAGGAAGGGTTTCCGAACTTCGCCTTGAACAGGGGCGCCCGCGTCCCTGGGCGCTTTCGCACGCACGATCGGTTCCCGCTCTATCTCGTGGGCGAGCGCCATGTGCCGTGGATGCTGGACGCGCACGGACAGGGCGAGCACGTCGCAGGGGAGCTCTACGACGTGGACGCTGCGACGCTCGCGGCGATGGATCGCCTCGAGCGAGTCGGCGAGCCGGACGGCTATGTGCGGGTCGCGATCAGGGTCGAGGGCGCGGAAGGCTCGCAGGAGGCCTTCGCCTATCTCAAGCCTGCGCGGCAGCTTGCCCCGGGGCTCTCGCGCATCGGCCCCTTCTCCGAGTACAGCCCCGAGCATGCGAGGCTCTACCGGCCGCGCGGCTCGCCGGTGCGCGGCGTGATCTTCGACCTCTTCCATACCCTGACGGCGCGCGAGTCGGAATGGTCTTCGCATCCCCCCACCTGCGAGCTGTTGGGCGTCGACCGGCGCGCCTGGGACCGCGTCCTGATCGAAACGTCGCGCTGGCGCCTCGTGGGCGAAGAGCGCGATCCTTACACGATATTCCGCAGGCTCGTGGAGGAAGTCGGCGCCGGGCTTTCCGAGGAGCGCGTGCGCGAAGTGCTCGCGATCAGGACCGAGCGCTTCCGCGATTGCTTCGACAACATCCCGGCCGCGAACGTGGCGATGCTCGGGCGGCTGCGCGAGGCGGGGTTCAAGCTCGCGCTGCTCAGCAACGCCGACGTCCTGGACATCGCGGCCTACACCGACAGCGCGCTCAGCGGGTTGTTCGACGCGGAAATCTTCTCGTGCGATGCGGGTTGCGCGAAGCCCGAGCCGGCGATCTTCCAGGCCTGCCTGGAGGCCCTGGACCTGGAGGCGCGCGATTGCGTCT
>CAMPHL010000478.1 GCA_946885905.1 uncultured Pseudomonadota bacterium
ACGGTGTACATCGCGGACCTCGCGCATTGGCCCGCCTTCAACGCCATCTATGCGCGGCGCCTGGGGGATCACAGGCCCGCGCGCACGGTGGTTCCCGTGGGCGCGTTGCACTACGGCTACCTCGTCGAGATGGACGTGATCGCGGCGCTCAAGGATTCCTGAAGCGCTTCGGGACCTTGGGGGGCGAGGGCCGAGACGGTTTCCCCGCATGCGTGGAGCCCGCCCCGCCAGCCTGCACTTCCGAGGCTGCTTCTTCTCCCCACGGGCTCATGAGCGTGATCCACAGCAGTCGCTCGAACTCGTCGGCGAAGCGCGCGACGATCGCGTCCGGGTCGGGGACGAGGCCCGCGTCGGTGATCGCCCCGAACTGGATGCGGCCGTCGTAAGAGAGTATCGAGACACCCATCCCGATGCCGCCCGATTGCGGGACCCAGAAGTCGAGCTCCGCGATGCGCTTGCCGGCAAGGTAGAGCGGGTGCTGCGGGCCGGGCACGTTGGTCATCACCGCGGTCGCGTTCGAAGACAGCAGTTGGGTCACCTGCTCCTGCAGCATCCTGGGGCCGTACCCGACCGCGCCCAGGATTCCCAGGGCGATCACCGGCTGGTACGAGCCCTTGAGGGCGAGCATCCGCCGGCGCACCTCGTAGAGGCGCTCGAGCGGGTGCTCCATGCCGATCGGAAGGTCGAGGAACACCAGCCCGAAGCGGTTGCCCAGCTTGTGCGCTTCCCCGGCCGGGCGCAGGTTGACCGGCACGAGCGCACGAATCTCCAGCTCGCGCGGCACCTCGTCGCCCCGGTCGAGGAGGTAGTCGCGCAGCGCGCCCGCCGCCATCGAGAGGAGCACGTCGTTGATCGAGCAGCCGAGCGCCTTGCCGACCGCCTTCACCTCGTCCAGCGGCAGGGGATCGGCCCAGGCGACGACCTTGCCCTTCGACAGCTTGCCCTTGAAGCGCGTGGTCGCGTCGCGCCCCATGAGGACGATCTTCGCAAGCTCGGCGGCGAAATCGGCCCCCTTGCGCGTGACGTCCTGCATCGCCTCGGCCACCGCATCGGGGCTCGCGGCGAGGCTGCGTCCCTGCTCGACGAGACCCTTGCCGACCTGCATCGCGCTGCCGAGCGCCGTGGTGACGGGCTTCAGCACCTGCCCCCAGAAGTCGACCTCGTCGGGCGCCGGAGCCTGCATCTCCTCGCGCTCGAGCGCGAGGCTTTCGCGGGCGCTCGGCGCCGTGAGCGAGAGCATCACCTGGACGAGCGCGATGCCGTCCGCATAGCAGTGGTGGACGCGCGTGACGAGCGCCGTGCCGCCTTTGTAGTTGCGCACCACGTGGAACTGCCACAGCGGCCGGCCCGGATCCAGCGGCTGGGAGGCGAGCCGGCTCACCAGCGCCTGCAGCTCGCGCTTGCCCGCCTTGCCGGGAAGGTCCATCTCGCGCACATGCCACGCCATGTCGAAGGCGTCGTCCTCGACCCACCAGGCGCCCGCGGGATCCTGGACGGCCTTCTGCCGGAATCGGCGGAACCCCATCCAGCGCGAACGCAACACGCGCTTGAGCTCCGGGACGCGCAGTTTCCCGTCGAACATCATCACCCCCACGATCATCATCAAATTCGTGGGGTGGTCCATGCGGAGCCATGCAGTGTCGACGCCGGAGATGCGTTCTCGAGACATCGGGAGCGGGTGGACAGTAGACACTGGACGGTAGACAGTAGACCGTATTTCAGCGGGGTAGGATAGCGCCCGGGCCTCCGGGGCCCTGCTACCCCGGCCTCCTATCTACGGTTTGCCGTCTACCTTTCATTCATGTCCGAGCTCAAGAAGAAATTCGAAGCCGCCGCCAAAAACGTCCTGAAGGCCAGGAAGGATCCCGGCAACGACCTGAAGCTCAGGCTCTACGCCAACTACAAGCAGGCGACCGAAGGGGACGTGACGGGGGAGAAGCCCGGCTTCACCGACTTCGTGAACCGGGCCAAGTACGAGGCGTGGGCGAAGCTCAAGGGCACGTCCTCCGAGAAGGCGATGGAGGACTACGTCAAGCTGGTCGACCGCGTGAGGCGCGACTGAGGCGCTAGCGCGCCTTCCGGCTCGCGGCCTTCTTCTTCCTCGCGGGCCGCTTCGCCGCGCGCGCCGCGGAGGCCTTCCGGGCCTGGCCGGACCGGGCGCGCATCATCCCGCTCACCTGGCGGTTCAACTCTTCGACCTGGCGGCTCAACTCGCCGACCTCGCGCGTCGTGAGCACTCCCAGGCGCTGCAGCGAGCGTGACACGCGGTCCTCGAATACCTGCTCCAGCTTGTCCCAGCGCCCCTGCGCCTCGCCCGCCTGCTCGCGCACGGCCTTGAGCGCCTGGTCGGCCGCATCGGCGGCGCGGTCGCGCAGGCCCTTGCCCTGCTCGACCAGCGCATCGAACATCTTGGGGCCTTCGCTCTTCGCCCGTTCGAAGGCGCCGAGGCCCGCGAGCCAGATCTTCTGCGCCGAGTCGCGCATGCCTTGAGCGGCGTTCTCGCCGGCGCTGCCGCGCCGTTCGTTGCGGTTCCTGGCCATGGAAATTTCTCCTCGTGGTTGTTGGTTCGCCAGCGTCCAGTATAGGCGCGCGCGCGGCGTGCACGCCGGGTTACACTCGTGCGACTGGACGCCCCGAAGAGGACGTGAT
>CAMPHL010000479.1 GCA_946885905.1 uncultured Pseudomonadota bacterium
GCGCCGCCCCACCCCCCTGCCGGACGGACTATCGGGCCGCTGCTACAGGCCTGCCCGCCTCCGGCCGACACCGCCCGGCGCATTGGCGGCATCCCTTCGTGACTCCATCCCGCGCCATCATGAAAGCTCGATCGAAGAAGGTTCCGAAGGAGGTTGCGATGAGCCTTGCCCAGCCGAAATCGTGGTTCGCCTTCCTGGTCCTTGCCGGCATCGGTTCGCTGTTGTTCCTGCCGATGGCGATCCTCGGCATCGCATACGAGCGCATTCCCTTCTTCCTTGCCGGGCTCGCCGGGGCGGGCGTCATGTGGCTGCTCGCGGCGGCGATGGGCATCCGCCTTGCGAGCGGCATCCTGGACGGGCGCTACAAGCAGCTCCAGCCGATGCCGTGGCGCCAGCAGGTCTGGTAGCCATGGCGCGCGTCTACCTCATGAAGGATGGCGCCGTCAGCGACTACCACGCCGGGGAGGCGCACGAAGTCCCCCTCGAGACCGTCGCCGAGAAGCTGACCCCGTTCGAGAAGCGCTTCTTCGAGAACCCGCCGGTCATCAACGCCACCGAAGGTCCCGCCGGCCGCGCCGACAGCTACCGCCACGTCGTGGTCCACGTCGAAGAGACCGAGACCAACGCGGTCTTCCCCGACGAGGGTTACTACTACCTCCCCGGGCTCACGCCGGAAGACGGCAGGAGGCTCTTCGGGCTGTGAGTGGCAAGGCGTAACATCGGCCCGTCGAACCTGGTGTTGGGAGCAAGCCCGATGCGCAAGACCCTCGCCCTCCTCGCCGCAAGCCTCCTCGCACTGCCCGCCGCGGCCGTCGACGTGATCTCGCTCGACCGCCCCGGTGCGCTCGAGCGGATCGAGGCGACGAATCCCGATCACCACCAGCGCATCGTGGGCATCCTCGAGGCCTCGCAGGAGATGCCCTGCCGCAACGACTTCCTGCATCGCATGGTCACGGACTACGACGCGCGTGAAGCGCGATGTTCCAGGTTGCTGATGACGAGCCTGCCCGCGAAGTGGCGCCTCATGTTCAGCCTCGACAGCCAGGCTTACGTCGCCACGGTCGAGATGGCCGAGCGCTCGCGCCTGGTGAAGGTGCGCTAGGGCGCATCCATACCGACTAGAGCGCCGCAAAACTTCGCCGCGAGCGCCGCTGTCCCGGAAAAGGGCACCCTGCCCTCACGAGGAGCGACTGGCGATGAGATACCTCAGGATCCTGGCCGTGGCCGCGCTGGCGGCGCCCGCGGCTTTTGCCCAGACCTATTACTACCCTGGCACCGGGCTTCCCCTCGACCGCGAGGAGCTGCGCCGCTGCATGGACCGCGACGAGACGCTCACGCAGCGCCAGCAGGACCTGGAGAACGAGCAGCGCATGAACGAGCGCGAGGCGGCCTCGATCGCGCGCGCCAATGCCGTGCTCGCGCAGGACCTGGCCCGGCTGAACACGGCGGATCCGGCGGCGGTGGGCGAGCACAACGCGCGTGCGGCCGAGCAGAACCGGCGCGTCGATGCGCACAACCTGCGGGTGAACGACGCCAACGAGGCCGCACGCCAGTTGAATCGCCAGCAGGCCGACATGCAGGCGACGTGCGGCGCCCGCTCCTATTATCCGAGCGATCGCGACGCGATCCTGTACGAACGCGCCCGGATTCGTTGACACGCGTGACGGAATGATCTTGCACCGGTTGGACCACTCCCCCGACCGGTGAGTTTTTGTCTGGGCTCGCCACACTCCCCCGAACACCGAGGAGAGCCCATGCACTCTGCATCCATCCGCGAGATCGTGGCCCAGCACGCGCGCCTGCGCGTCGACGTGTCGTCGCTCGACGACGACGCCGACCTCTACGAGGCGGGCCTCACTTCGCTGTCGACCGTGAACCTGATGCTCGCGCTCGAGGAGCGCTTCAACGTCGAGTTCCTCGATCGCATGCTCAAGCGCCGCACCTTCCAGTCGATCCGCTCGCTCGCGGAAGCGATCGCGGAGCTCCAGGGCGAAAGCAGCCTGCCCACGCCGCTGCAGGATTCGGCGCAGCAGCTGCGGGGCGTGGCGTGAGCCCCGCGCACCTCACGCTCGCCGCGAGCGCCGAAAGCGCGCCGCACGAGGACTTCGCCGCGCTGGTCGACCGCGTGCGCGCGCTCGGCCGCGAGGTGATCGCGCCGGCCTCGGGCGAAGTGGACCGCGACGCGCGCTTCCCGCACGAGGCCTTCCAGGGCCTGCGCGAGCTTCGCCTGCTCTCGGCCTACGTGCCGGCGCAATACGGCGGCCTGGGTCTCGACATCACCCAGGTCGCTCGCCTGTGCGAGGTCCTGGGCGAGTACTGCGCATCCACCGCGATGATCTTCGCGATGCACCAGATCCAGGTGGCCTGCCTGGTGCACCATGGCCTCGCTGCTCCCTTCTTCCGCGACTACGCGCGCGAGCTCGCCTCCGACCAGCGCCTGCTCGCCTCGGCCACCACGGAGCTCGGCATCGGCGGCGACGTGCGCTCCTCGAAGTGCGCCGTGCGCGTCGTGGACGACCACTTCATCCTCGAGAAGCAGTGCCCGGTGATCTCGTACGCCGATATGGCCGACGCGATCGTCGTCACCTGCCGCTGCTCCGTGGAGGCCGGGCCGAACGACCCGTCGCGCGTGCTCGGGCGGCAGGAGG
>CAMPHL010000480.1 GCA_946885905.1 uncultured Pseudomonadota bacterium
GTCAGCAGAAGGAGGAGAAGATGCACGAGCAACTCTATCCCGGCGCGAGCAAGGAGCTGGCGCAGAAGAGATCGCAACTCGCCCCGCAGGTCTCGGCTGCATTCAAGGCGTTCGGCGCGGCCGTGTTTGCCGACGGCGCGCTGCCGAGGAAGACGAAGGAACTGATCGCCGTGGCGGCGGCGCACGTGACCCAATGCCCATACTGCATTCGCGGCCATACCGAGTCCGCCCTCAAGGCGGGCGCCACCGAGCAGGAGGTGATGGAAGCGATCTGGGTCGCGGCCGAGATGCGCGCGGGCGCCGCGTACGCGCACTCGCTCCTCGCGCTGGAGACGATGAACCGGCACGATGCCGTGCACCCGGGAGGGTGATTCTCGTGCCGGCGAAGGATGGAGGCTGCCGATGAGCGCTCGAATCCCGGCGCGCAACGTGAAGCTCAAGCGTGCGTACGAACCTGCCGCCCCCGGGGACGGAACCCGGATCCTGGTCGACCGGTTGTGGCCGCGGGGCGTGTCGAAGTCGCGCCTCGCGCTGGATGAATGGATGAAGGACGTCGCGCCCAGCTCCGGGCTGCGCAAGTGGTTCGGGCACGACCCCGCCCGGTGGCCGGAATTCCGCACCCGTTACGCCAGGGAGGTGCGCGCGAACGCCGAGCTATTCGGCCGATTGCGGGATCTCGCCCGCGAGGGGCCGATCACGCTCGTCTATTCGGCGCACGACGAGAGGCACAACGACGCGGTTGTGTTGAGAGCGCTGCTCCTGGGGCGGTAGCGATCTCGATCGAAGGTATTGCCTTGCGCCGGGGCGTGCGGCGCCGCGAATCACGGAGGTGAGAGCCATGCTGATGCGGGTTGGTAACTCGAGAGACGTCGTCGCCGGACAGATGCGGGCCTTCGACGTGGAGGGAACGGCGGTGGCGGTCGCCAGTGTGGACGGGCGCCTGTACGCCTTCGACGACGCTTGCACCCATTCGGGATGCTCGCTGGCGGGGGGCATGCTCTACGGCACGACGGTGACCTGCACCTGTCACGGCAGCCAGTTCGACGTCACCTCGGGCGAGGTCATCCGTGGTCCCGCGCGGCGGGCCGAGCGCTCCCGCCTGGTGCAAGTCGACGGCGATGACCTGCTCGTGGAGACGTGAGGGAACGAGTCATTTCCCCGCGCCGGCCATCATGAGCCGGATCTTCTCGATCGCGCGCGACGGCGCGAGGCCGCGCGGACAGACTTCGGTGCAGTTCATGATCGTGCGGCAGCGGAACAAGCGGTACGCGTCGTTCAGGTCGTCCAGCCGTTGCTGCGTGGCCTGGTCCCGGCTGTCGATGATGAAACGATAGGCCTGCAGCAGGCCCGCCGGCCCCACGAATCGCTCCGGGTTCCACCAGAACGACGGGCACTGGGTCGTGCAGCAGGCGCACAGGATGCACTCGTAGAGGCCGTCGAGCTTGGCGCGATCCGCGGGCGACTGCAGCCGCTCCTTTTGCGGCGCGGGGCTGTCGTCGATGAGGTAAGGCTTGATCGACTCGTATTGGGCGAAGAACTGGGTCAGGTCGACGACGAGATCGCGAATGACCGGCATTCCGGGCAGCGGCCGCAGGATCACCGGCTCCTTCAATCCCTTCACCGGCGTCGTGCACGCAAGTCCGTTGCGGCCGTTGATGTTCATCGCGTCGGAGCCGCACACGCCCTCCCGGCATGACTTGCGCAGCGTGAGCGAATCGTCCTGCTCCGCCTTGATGCGCAGGATCACGTCCAGCAGCATCCGGTCGGTGGGCTGGAGCGCGACTTCGAAGTCCTGCATGTAGGGCTTCGGGTCCGACTCCGGGTCGTAGCGATGGATCGATAGCCGCATCGGATCAGGCCTGGATGCGCAGCAGGACCTGCGCGACCCATGCAGCGATGGCGATCAGGGCGGCGGCGAGCACGGCGATGGCCGGCGCGCGGGCGGCGACCGGGCGCACGTAGTCCATGATCACGTCGCGCACGCCGACCCACGCGTGGGCGAGCAGGGCGCAGAAGAAGGCGCCGGTGGCGAGGCTCACCCCGGGGCTTGCGATCCAGCCGCGCCACGAGGAGAACGAATCGGGGGGGTCCAGGCCGAAATGGGCGAGCAGGTAGACGATGAACAGGAGCATGTAGACGGCGCTCGCCCGCTGCACCAGCCATGCCCCCAGTCCCGAGGCCCGGGCCTTCACAGCAGTGCACCCGCCGCAAGCAATGCGACCGCCACACCCGACACGTTCACGAACCAGGCGCTGCGCCGCGAGCTGGGCAAGCCGGAGCCCACGTCGATGTCGCTCAGGAGGTGGCGGATACCGGCAAGGAGATGATGGGCCAGCGCCCATGTCAGCGCCACCGCCGCGATCCTCGAGGGCGTGGCGCCGAGCAGGGCGGCCACGCGGGCATAGCCCTCCGGGCCGCGCAGCGACAAGTCGAGGAGGTATACCCCGAGCGCGATCGCGAGCGCCAGGATGACGCCGGTGATCCGATGCGTGATGGAGGTCAGTGCGCCGACGGGCAGCTGGATCCGCAGCAGATCGAAGAAGACCGGCCTGGGGTCGGTCATGGGCGCTTCGCCAGGTAGTCGAGGTCGAGCGCGGTCCGGACCATGTCCAGGGTGTGCCGGGCGATGAGGCGGCAGCGCCCGG
>CAMPHL010000481.1 GCA_946885905.1 uncultured Pseudomonadota bacterium
TGCAGAACCCGACCGAGTTCATCTACTTCATCTTCTGACGATGGGCCGGCGCTTCGTGCTCGCGGTTCTCGTCGCCGCCCTGGCGCTCTCGGCCACGGTGATCGCCTTCAACGCGTGGGTGGATCCCTTCCAGCACTACCGCAAGGCCCAGCGCTTCGCGCCGCGCTTCTACAACGCGTGGCAACGCTACGAAACCCCGGGCATCGCGAAACACTACGACTACGACCGCGTCGTCACCGGCTCCTCGCTCATGGAAAACGTCCTTCCGCGCGACGTCGACCGCATCATGGGCGGCCGGTCCATCAACCTCTCCGTATCGGCGCAGACCGCCTTCGACGCCGGCCAGCTGCTGCGTACCGCACTCGCTACCGGCAGGCCCCGGCACGTGCTCATGAACCTGGACTACAACGCCTTCTCGGGCGCGCCGCGGCGCAGCGGCTTCAGCGAGCCCTTCCCCGGCTACCTGTACGACGATGCGTTGTGGAACGACCTGCCCTACGTGCTCGGGATCGGGACGCTGCGCAAGTCGGTGGAGACGGCGGCGGGGTTGCGATGGTCGCGCTTCAGCTCCGATCCGGAGCGGATGTGGGCGTGGATGGACGGCGTGCAGTTTTCAGCCGCCAAGGTCGTGCAGGACCTCGACCCCGACAACCTCAATGCGCGCTTCCGCCAGCCGGCGCGAACGCTCGAGGGCATGCAGGCGAGCTTCGAAGCCAACCTCGCGCCACTCATCGAGGCCTATCCGCGCGTGCGCTTCAGCTTCCTCCTCGCGCCATACTCGATCCTCGTATGGCTCGACTTCGAGCAGCGTGGCCAGCTCGAGGTGACGCTCGCCTTCCGCGAGTGGTTGGTCGAGCGCACGGCGCGCCATTCGAACGTGGACATCTTCGATTTCCATGCCGAGCCGCGCATCGTGTTGGACCTCGACCACTTCACCGACATCTACCACCATTCGCCGGCGGTCTCGCGGGCGGTGCTGGAGGCGATGCACGAGGGCCGCAACAAGCTCACGCGCGAAAGCGTGCGGGCGCACAACGAGTGGCTGCGAAAGACCGCGCGCGGCATGAGCGCGCGCGAGGTCATCGCGAAGGCGCGCGGCCCGGTGAGCTAGCTTCCGAGGCCGCGGGCCATGATCACCGCCACCAGCGGGATCAGTGCCCCGATGTGGACCTCGATCATCACGAGCTTGCGCATCGCGGCGTGCTCGGCCGGGGGCACCGTCCAGGCCGCGTCCTGCTCGATGGCCTTCTTCCAGCGGATGTAGGCCAGCGTGGGTTTGATCGAGATGAGGCCCACGACGACGAAGAGGGCGATCTTCACGTAGATGGGCCAGGCGTTGAAGTAGAAGTCTCCGCCCTTGGCGCCCAAGCCCGCGCGCAGGAACCCCGTGACGAGCGTGAGCCCGGCCGCGGATGCCGCCCAGACGTCGGCGCGTCCCAGCAACCGCACCAGGCGCGCATCGAGCGGCGCGGCCCGCAGGAGCACCGCCTGCGCCGTGAGGAACGAGAACAGCGTGAAGATCGCGGCGAAGTGCAGGAAAGCGAGGATGGCGTCGAGCCACATGTCGTTGGCGTCCTTAGAGCAGTTTGCGGATGCGCGCGACGGCCTCCTCGAGGCGCGCCACGGGTTGGGTGTAGGCGATGCGGATGTGGCGCTCGGGCGCGTTCGCGCCGAAATCCTTCCCCGGCGTGACCGCCACGTGCGCCTCGGCGAGGATGCGGCGCGCGAAGGCGAAGCTGTCGGGCGCGAGCGCCGAGCAATCGGCGTAGATGTAGAAGGCGCCCTCCGGGACCACCGGCACCTTGAAGCCGAGCGATTCGAGCGCGGGCACGAGGTACTTGCGCCGCTCGTCCAGCTCGGCGCGGCGCGCCTCGGTGATCGCGAGCGTCTCCGGAGTGAAGCAGGCGAGCGCCGCGTGCTGCGCCACGGCCGAGGGCGAGATGAAGAGGTTCTGTGCGAGGGTCTCGACCTTGCGCACCATCGCTTGCGGGGCCACGAGCCAGCCCAGCCGCCAGCCCGTCATCTGGAAGTACTTGGAGAAGCTGTTCACGACCCACACGTCCTCGCCGTGCTCCGCGGCGGTGCGCGCGTCCACGCCGTAGGTGAGGCCGTGGTAGATCTCGTCCATCAGGAGCGTGCCGCCCTTCTCGCGCGCGAGCGCGGCGAGCTCCGCCGTCTCCTCGGGTGTGACCAGCGTGCCGGTCGGATTGGCCGGGCTCGCCAGCATCGCCATGTGGGTCTTCGGCCCCCAATGCCGGCGGGCGAGCTGCGCGTTCAGCTGGTAGCGGCTCTCGGGTCCCACCGCGATGCCGCGCGGAACGGCGCCGAGCGTGCGGACGAAATGGCGGTTGCAGGGATAGCCGGGATCGGCGAGCAGCACTTCGTCGCCCTCGTCCAGCAGCACGCCGAAGGCGAGGAGGAGCGCGGCGGACGAGCCGGCGGTCACGATGATTCGGCTCGCGGCCACGTCCAGCCCGTAACGGGTGCGATAGAAACCGGAGATCGCCTCGCGCAGCGATGAAAGCCCGAGCGCCGAGGTGTAGTACATCCGATGCTCGTCGAGCGCCCGCTTGGCCGCATCGACCACGGGCTGCGGCGTGCGGAAGTCGGGCTCGCCGATCTCGACGTGGATCACGTTG
>CAMPHL010000482.1 GCA_946885905.1 uncultured Pseudomonadota bacterium
ATGTCCATCAGCTCCGGCGTGCCTTCCAGCCTGGCGCCCACCATGGCGCCGACGCTCGCGCCCACGATGAGGTCGGGCTTCACGCCCGCCTCCTCGAGCGCCTTGATGACGCCCACATGGGCGAATCCGCGCGGCCCGCCGCCGCCGAGCACGAGCGCGAGGCTCGCGGGGCGGGCAAGGGCGGGGTCGAAGGAGGGAATGCGCTCGGGCGGGACGTCCTCGGGCGCGGTGCACGCGGCCAGCAGCGCTCCGCCCAGCGAAACGAGGAACGAGCGGCGCGCTAGCGGCACGCCTGGTCGGCCACTTCCCTGGCGCGGGCGATCTCCGCCTCGCGCGTCTTGTCTTCCATGTAGGTGCGGCTCCCGTCCGGGTTGGTCCGGAAGATCGGCGCGGAGGTCTGGAGCATGCCCAGCCGGCTGCGCGCGCGCTCGCAGGCCTCGGCCTGCCTCGCCGCGTCCCTGGCATCGGTCTGCTCCTGCTGGCCGCGGCTCACCTGGCGCTTCTTCGCCTCCGCTTCCTTGCCCTTCCAGGCGTTCGGGTCGTAGGCGCTGGCGTTGGACGGGGGCGTCACCCTGGGCGTGACCTTGGCGGCTTTCTTCTCGAGCTTCGCATCGGCCGGCGGATGCTCGGAGTAGTGCGTGACGCCCTTCTCGTCCACCCACTTGTACATCGCCTGCGCGGCCACCGGCAGCGCGAGGAAGAGGCAGAAGAGAAGCAGCCACCTGGGCGCCGGCCCGATCTGGCTCCCGCTACGGCCGGGGCTCACGGCTCGTCCAATCGCAAGGTCAGGCATTTGGCCGATCCTCCTGCCTTCATGAATTCCGAAAGGGGAGTCTGCACGACTTCGAAACCCTTTGCGCCGAGCGCCCTCACGAACGCGGGCGTGGCCCGATTGACCACCACCGTGTCGTCGATGTTCACCGCATTGCAGGCGAAGGCGAGCGCGTCCTCCTCGTCGATGGCGATGCGCTTCGTCGCGGGCACGCGTTTCTCGATGAGCGCCCGGGATGCCTCGTCGAACGCCGGCGGGAAGTACATGGCATGGCCGCCTTCGAGCGGGCAGAAGCAGGTGTCCAGGTGGTAGAACCGCTGGTCGACGAGCTTGAGCGTCGCCACCTCGACGCCGAGGCGCTCGTGCAGGACGTCGCGCGCGGCCGAGATCGAGCGGTGGCCGTGGGCCATCCAGAGGGTCCCGTCGCCACGGTCGAAGAGCGCGTCGCCCGCCCCCTCGAAGGGCACGTCGCGCGGCATGAGCGAGACGTTGTAGCCGCGGTCCATGAACCAGTCGGTGAAGTACGGCTCCTCGTACTGGCGCTCGGGATAGCGGAAGCGCGAGACGATGAAATCGCGTCCCTTCACCAGGCCCGCGTTGGCCGTGAACACCATGTCCGGCGAGCCGGGTTGCGGCAGCACGAGCCGAACGGTCGCATGGTCCGTGAGGGTGTCGTAGAGCGCACGCCACTGCTGCCGCGCCACGGCGTTGTCGATCTTGCGCAGGTTGCCGTGCATCCACGGGTTGATGATGTAGACCACCGTGAAGTACTCGGGCGGGCACATCAGGAAGACGTGGGGAGAAGCGGACATCGGGAATCAGGCGCAAGGAATCATGAAAGGCCCCGCTCCAGGTCGGCCCGGATATCGGAGGGATCCTCCAGGCCCACGCCCAGGCGGATCAGGCCTTCGGCGATTCCCGACGCTTCGCGCTCGGCGGGCGGGATTCGGCCATGCGTCGTCGTGGCCGGATGGCAGATGGTGGACTTCACGTCGCCGAAGTTGGCGGTGTTGGAGATCATCCGCACGGCGTCGATCACCTTCCAGGCCGCGGCGCGCCCGCCCTTCACCACGAACGAAAGCACCGCGCCGCCCGCCGACTGCTGCTTCATGGCGAGCGCGTGCTGTGGATGGGACTCGAGCCCCGGATAGATCACGCGCTCGACGTTGGGGTGCGTTTCCAGCCAGCGCGCGATCTCGAGGGCATTCGCGCAGTGCCCGCGCATGCGCACGCCGAGTGTTTCCATGCCCTTCAGGCAGGTCCAGGCGTTGTAGGGCGAGATCGCGGGGCCGGCGGTACGCACGAACTGCAAGAGCGGGCCGGAGACGAGGTCTTCGCGTCCGGCGATCGCGCCCGCAAGCACCCTGCCCTGCCCCTCGATGTACTTGGTGGCCGAGTGGATGACGAGGTCTGCACCGAAAGCGATCGGCCGCTGCAGCGCCGGCGAAGCGACGGCGTTGTCGACGGCAAGCACCGCTGCCGCCTTCCTGGCGATCTGCGCCAGCCCGGCGATGTCCACGACCTCGAGCACGGGATTCGACGGCGATTCCGCATAGAGCAACTTCGTGTTCGGGCGGATCGCCTTGTTCCATTCGTCGAGGCTGGTGGGATCGACCCACGTGGTCTCGACGCCGAACTTCCTGGCGATCTGGTCCAGCAGCGGCACCACGGTCCCGAACACGCCGCGGGCGGTGACCAGGTGGTCGCCTGCCTTGAGCAGGCCGAACACCATCGTCGCGATGGCCGCCATGCCGGTGGAGGTCGCCAGGCACGCCTGTGCCCCTTCCAGCGCGGCGAGGCGGTCCTGGAACATGCGCACCGTGGGGTTGGTGAAGCGCGAGTAGATGTTGTCCTCGGGGC
>CAMPHL010000483.1 GCA_946885905.1 uncultured Pseudomonadota bacterium
CATCAACCCGGTGCTCGACTACGACTTCGGGCCGCTCTTCGACTACACGGATGCCTCCGGCATCCCGACGGTCACGCCGCCGATCGTGAAGCAGGTGATCCCGGCGCTGGTGCCCAGGGTCGACGCGGACGGCAACGAGTTGGGCGGCGTGCCGGTCGTGCTGCGTGAAGCGCCGCTGGGGACGTACCTCGGGTGGAACATCACCGCCGGCGGCTTCCACGACGGCAAGATCTGCAACTACGCCGGCGGCTCGATCCCGTTCGCGAAGACGCGCGCGCAACGCCTGGCCAACAACGACCCGCGCCTGTCGCTCGAGGAGCGATATGGCGACCACGCCGGATACGTGGAGGCGGTGCGCCGCGGCGCCGCGAAGGCGGTCGCGGCGGGCTTCCTGCTGCAAGCCGACGCGGACTCGCTCATCGCCGAAGCCGAGGCGAGCAGTGTGCTGAACCCGTAGTGGATGCTTGATCGGGGCCCCGGGCCGTCGCCGCAGGAGCCGGCGCCCGGGGAGACGACCCCGACGGGCGGCGCGGGTGACGATCAATCCTTCGGCAGCTTCCCGGGGTCGATGTCGAGGTAGCGCCAGGGCGCGTGGGCGAACGGGTGCTTCTTGTACCCGATCACCCACGGGTGGATGAGGATGTGGTTCGTGAGCACGGAGTTCACGCGCCACGGATTGTAGACCCAGAGGATGTGGACCATGCGCCGGTAGATCGCGGTGCGCTCGGGCGAGTCCGGCATCGACTTCGCCTTGTCGTAGAGCGCGTCGAACTCGGGGTGGCTGAAGAGCGTGTAGTTCGCGCCCCCGATCGAGCGCGTGATGAAGAGCTGCAGGAAGTTCTCGCCGTCCGGGTAGTCGGCGATCCAGCCGTAGCTGAACATCTGCACCTTGCCCAGCTGCGCCTGCTTGCGCAGGTCCGGCAGCTTCTCCACCTTGTTGAAGGTGAGGCGCACGCCGATGTCGGCCATCGCGCGCCGCCAGAGCTCGTTCCTCTGGCGCTCGCGGATCACCGGCACCGAGGCCTTGTCGATCGTGAGCGGCGAGCCGTCGGGCATCTCGCGCAAGCCGTCGCCGTCGCGGTCCACGTAGCCGTACATGTCGAGCAGCGCCTTGGCTTTCGCGGGGCTGTACTCGAGCGTGGGACTCCTCTCCGGCGTGTAGCCCGCCATGCCCGGGGCGATGGGCGAATGCGCCGCGGTGGCCTGGTTCTTGTAGATGATCGCGATCTCTTCCTCGATCGGGTACGCCATCGACATCGCGCGCCGCAGCGCGATCTTCTCGGGCGTGTAGCCGCCCACGACCGGGTCCTTCATGTTGAAGGTCGTGTACGTGATCCACGCGATCTCGTCGGGCCGTACCTCGATGCCACGGCGCGCCAGGTTGGGTGCCAGCTTCCCGCCGGGCATCGCCATGTCGATGTACTCGGCGGGCACCGGACGGATGTAGTCGTGCTCGCCGTTCAGGAACGCGAGCCAGCGCGGCTGCGTCTCGTCGACCACGTACTGCTCGATGCGCCCCACGAGCGGCAGGCGCTTGCCTCTCAGGTGACGCTCGATCGCGGCGTCGCGCTCGTCCTCGCCGCCCGTGGTCTGGAAGTACTCCTCGCGGAAATCCGGGTTGGCCTCGAGCACGACCAGCGCCGAGCGCCGCCAGAGCCCGAGCTTGAAGGGCCCGGTACCCACGGGGTGCTGGGTAATGTCGTCGCCGTAGTGCTCGACCTCCTCGCGCGCAAGGGCCGCGGTCGCCGGCATGGCGAGGATGTAGAGCATGTTGTAGTCCGGCTCGGCGAGCTTCAGCACGAACTCGTACTTCGATGGCGCCTGCAGTCCCTCGATGGGCTTGTCGAAGTCCATCCTGCCGGTGCGCTTGGCTTCCTCTCCCAGGGCGTCCAGGCCTACCACCTTGCCTTCCATGAGGAAGGCCCACTGCGCGCGGACCTTGGGGTCCACGAAGCGCTTTAGGCTATAGACGTAGTCGGCGGCCACCAGCTCGCGCCGCTTGCCCTTGAACGCCGGATCGGGCGTGAAGTAGATGCCGGGCTTGATGCGGAAGCGGAAGGTGCGCCCGCCGTCGGTCACTTCCGGCATCGCGGCCGCGGCGCGCGGGCGCAGCTTGATCGGGCGCGCGAGGTGGTCGTACTCGAGCAGCGAGTCGAAGATGTTGTCGCAGAGCGTGCCGGTGTTCTCGTCCGACTCGCGCACGCAATCGAAGCCGCGCTCGGCGCTCGAGACCGCTACCCGGATCACCTTCCGGGGATCGGCCGCCGGGACTGCCAGCGAGGCCAGGAGCAACGCCGCGGCCGACAAACGCAGGCAGGCGCCGACGAAAAGCTCCCGGTCGAACCGCCAACCGCATCGGCGTTCATCGGCGTTCATCGGTGTTTCAGACAGTCAATGCAGCGTGTGCGAGGCCAAGGGCTCTTCGGGCGCGACCGAAGGCGACTCCGACAGGGGAGAGGCGTGGTGCGAGACCATGCGCCAGCCGTTGTCGGTGAGCTCGTAGACGTTGGTGGCGCAGACCGATTGCGCGGGACCCTGCTGCCCGGGCACCGAGAGCACCTCGATCACGGAATGGACCGCCACGCTTTGCCCGGCGAACCTGCGCGCCTCGACGGTGCGCACCTTGAGC
>CAMPHL010000484.1 GCA_946885905.1 uncultured Pseudomonadota bacterium
TCACCGAGCGCGTCCCGGGCGACAAGGTGGTGCTCTTCACCACCGGCTACGGCCGCGCGGATTCGGACGACGGCAGCGTCTTCCCGTGGAACTTCGCCCTCCTGGGCACGTACTGGGACGCGGCCGACATGCTGGTGCAGCACGTGAAGACCAAGGGCTCGCTCAAGGGCAAGAAGATCGCCCTCGTCTATCACGACTCGCCGTACGGCAAGGAGCCGATCCCGCTGCTGGAGGCGCGCGCCAAGATGGAAGGCTTCGAGCTGCTCAAGCTGCCGGTCACCCACCCCGGCGTGGAGCAGAAGGCCACCTGGCTGCAGATCCGCCAACAGCGCCCGGATTACGTCTTCCTGTGGGGCTGGGGCGTGATGAACTCGACCTCGATCAAGGAGGCGATCGCCGTGTCCTATCCGCGGCTGCAGATGTACGGCGTGTGGTGGTCGTCGGCCGAGCCCGACGTGGTCCCGGCCGAGATGGCCGCCAAGGGATACAACGGCATCGCTCTCGGGCACTCGGATGAGTCCGACATGCCGATCCACAAGGACATGATCAAGCACCTGTACGACAAGGGGCAGGGGACGGCGAAGTCCAAGGACGAGGTGGGCAGCGTGCTCTACAACCGCGGCATGATCTCGGCGATGCTCACGGTCGAGGCCATCAAGGCGGCCCAGGGCAAGGTGGGCAAGCGCGTGGTCACCGGCGAGGAAGTGCGCTGGGGCGCCGAGAACCTCAGCCTGGACGCAGCCAAGATCAAGGCGATGGGCTTCGGCGACCTGGTGCAGCCGCTCAAGACCTCCTGCAAGGACCACACCGGCGTGCACCGCGGTCGCGTCCACACGTGGGACGGCAAGGACTGGAGCTACACGTCGGACTGGTACAGCGCCGACTACAAGGTGATCCAGCCGCTGGTCGACTCGTCGGCCAAGACGTACGCGTCGGAGAAGAAGCTCACGCCGAAGTGCCTGTAGGCAGTAGACGGTAGACAGGAGCCGGGAGGGCGAATGGCGGCCGTACCGAAGCCGGAGACCGCGAAGCCGTTGCTGGACGTGAACGGCATCGAGGTCATCTACAACCACGTGATCCTGGTGCTGAAGGGCGTCTCGCTCGCGGTTCCCGAGGGGCGCATCGTCGCGCTCCTCGGGGCCAATGGCGCGGGCAAGAGCACGACGCTCAAGTCGATTTCGAACCTGCTCGAGGCGGAGAGGGGCGAGGTCACCAAGGGCTCGATCCAGTTCCGCGGCGAAAGGGTGAACGGCATGAACCCCGCCGAGCTCGTGCGCCGCGGGGTCGTGCAGGTGATGGAAGGGCGGCACTGCTTCGCGCACCTCACCGTCGAGGAGAACCTGCTGACCGGCGCCTATACGCGCAACGCGCCGCGCGCCGAGATCAGGGCGGAGCTCGAGCGCGTCTACGAGTTCTTTCCGCGCCTCAAGCAGCGGCGCACCTCGCAGTCGGGCTATACCTCCGGCGGCGAACAGCAGATGACGGCGATCGGCCGCGCCCTCATGGCGCGCCCCACGATGATCCTGCTGGACGAGCCCTCCATGGGCCTCGCCCCGCAGATCGTCGAGGAGATCTTCGAGATCGTGAAGGGCCTCAACACGAAGGAGCGGGTGAGCTTCCTGCTGGCCGAGCAGAACACCATGGTGGCGCTGCGCTTCGCCGACTTCGGCTACATCCTCGAGAACGGCCGCGTGGTGATGGAAGGCGCGGCCGAGAGCCTCTCGGCCAACGAGGACGTGAAGGAGTTCTACCTCGGCATCTCGACCTCGGGGCGGCGCAGCTTCCGCGACACCAAGCACTATCGCCGGCGCAAGCGCTGGCTGGGCTGACGTGGGCGGCCGCGAGAGCTCCCACTACGACGCGCTCGAAACGCGCGAGCCGCAGGCGCGCGAGGCGTCCGACTTCGGGCGGCTGCCGAGCCACCTCGATCACGCCCGGGGCCGAAGCGCGTTCTACCGCGACCTGCTGAAGGACGTCGATCCGGGCACCGTGACCTCGCGCGCGGCGCTCGCGCGGCTGCCGCTCACGCGCAAGTCCGAGCTGCACGACCGCCAGCGGGCGCGGCCGCCCTTCGGCGGCCTCGAGGCCACTCCCATTTCCGGCCTGGCGCGCATCTTCATGTCGCCCGGGCCCATCTACGACCCGGAAGCGCGCCGCCCCGACTTCTGGCAATCGGCCCGTACGCTGCACGCCGCGGGCTTTCGCGCGGGCGACGTCGTGCTCAACTGCTTTTCCTACCACCTCACCCCGGCCGGAAGCATGTTCGAGACGGGGCTGCATCACCTCGGCTGCGCGGTGATCCCCGGCGGGACGGGCCAGACCGAGATGCAGGCGCGCGTGATCGCCGACCTCAAGCCCTCGGGCTACGTGGGAACACCCTCGTTCCTCAAGATCATCCTGGAGAAGTGCGACGAATTGGGCCTCGACGCGGGATCGTTGAAGCGCGCCATCGTCTCGGGCGAGGCCTTCATGCCCGCGGTGCGCGAGTTCATGAAGGGCAGCGGGGTCGATTGCTACCAGGCCTATGGCTCCGCGGAACTCGGCCACATCGCCAACGAGACCCCGGCGCGCGAAGGCCTCGTCGCGAGCGAGACCAGCATCCTCGAGAACGTGCGGCCGGGCACCGG
>CAMPHL010000485.1 GCA_946885905.1 uncultured Pseudomonadota bacterium
GCCGACTGCGACGTCCGCGCCCCACTCGCCCGGGGGCTTGAGCAGGCACAGGCCGAGGAGGTCCGCGGCGGCGATGAGGAGCGCGCCGCGCGCGTGCAGATTCTGCGCGAGCGCAGCGTAGTCGCGCACCTCGCCTTCCGCTCCGGGATACTGGACCAGCGCGGCGAAGCACTCGACCTGCGCGAGGCGCGCCGCAGGAACGACCTCGACCTTGACGCCGATCGGCTCGGCACGGGTGCGCACGACGTCGATCGTCTGCGGGAACACGTCTTCGGCCACCGCGAAGGTGCGCGAGGCGAGCTTGGTCGAGCGCAACGCCAGCGCCATCGCCTCGGCCGCGGCGGTCGACTCGTCCAGCATCGAGGCGTTTGCGATCGCGAGCCCCGTGAGGTCGCAGACCATGGTCTGGAAGTTGAGCAGCGCCTCGAGACGGCCCTGGGAGATCTCCGGCTGGTACGGTGTGTAGGCCGTGTACCAGGCCGGGCTCTGGAACACGTTCCTCAGGATCACGCCCGGCGTATGGGTTGCGTAGTAGCCCTGGCCGATGAACGACTTGCAGACCTTGTTGGTCTCGGCGATGCGCCGCAGCGTCGACAGCGCCGTGCCTTCCGGCGTGGCGGGCCCCAGGCCCATCGGTTCCTTGCGCCGGATCGCCGGCGGCACGATCGCGTCGATCAGCGCCGCACGCGAGGAGAAGCCGAGCACGCCCAGCATCGCGGCCTCTTCCGGGAGGTCGGGACCGATGTGGCGGCGCTGGAACTGGCGATGGTCCTCGAGATCGGCGAGGGTGGCGGAGGAACGGGCGGGCGTGTCGGGCATTTGGACTCCGGGACTTGGGCCCCGGCCTTCGCCGGGTGACCGGCAGTTAATCGGCCGGGGCGACGAGGCGGTTATTCGCTGGCGACCTTCTCGTACGCGGCGGCGTCGAGCAACTGGTCGATATCCGAGGGGTTCGAAGGCTTGATGCGGTACATCCAGGCGGCGTAGGCGTCTTCGTTCACTTTCTCCGGGGCGCCCGGGAGGTCCGCGTTCGCCGCGACGACCTCGCCGGCGATCGGCGCGTAGATGTCGGAAGCCGCCTTCACGCTCTCGACCACGCCGACGGACTCGCCCTTCGCCACCTTGCGCCCCTGCTGGGGCGGCTCCACGAAGACGATGTCGCCCAGTTGCTCCTGCGCGTGGTCGGTGATGCCCACGCTCACGGTGCCGTCGCTCTCGCGGCGGACCCATTCGTGCGATTCGGTGTAGCGCAGATCCTTGGGGACGTTCATTCGGGCTCCTCTTGTTTGTGTGTTGGCTTATGACTCGACCAGGACCTTGCCGTGGCGCACGAAGGGCGGCTTCACCACGCGCGCGGCGAGCGCCTTGTCGCGGACCACGACTTGCACGGTGTCGCCGGCCGCCACGCCCATCGGCAGGCGCGCGAGCGCGATCGACTTGCCGATCGTGGGCGAGAACGTGCCGCTGGTGATCTCGCCTTCCCCGTGCGCCGTGCGGACCTTCTGGTGCGCGCGCAGCACGCCGCCGGAATCCGTGAGCACCAATCCGAGGAACTGGCCCTTCTGTCCTCGGCGCTCCAGCTCCTTGCGGCCGGTGAAGTCGCGCGCTTCCTTGAGGTCGACGGTCCATGCGAGCCCCGCGTCGAGGGGCGAGACGCCGTCGTCCATGTCCTGGCCGTATAGATTCATGCCGGCTTCCAGCCGCAGCGTGTCGCGCGCGCCGAGGCCCGCGGGACGCGCGCCCGCGGCCACGAGCCTCTCCCAGAACGGCACCACCTCGGCCGACGGCAGGATCACCTCGAAGCCGTCTTCGCCGGTGTATCCGGTGCGCGCGATCATCCAGGTCCCCACCCGGGCGGCGCTGAAGGGCACGAGCGGCTCGGTGGCGGCGCGGGTATTCGGATAAGCCTGCCAGAAGCGCTCGCGCGCCCTGGGCCCCTGGACCGCGACGATGGAAAGGTCGCGCCGCGGCGTGATCGTGAGCGCGGCTGCGCTCGCCGACTTGAGCTTGTCCAGCCACGCGAGGTCCTTCTCCGCCGTGCCCGCGTTCACGACGATGCGGAACCAGTCGTCGCGGAAGAAATAGGCGATGAGGTCGTCGACCACGCCGCCCTCCTCGTTCAGCATGCACGAATAGAGCGCCTTGCCCGGCACCTTGAGCTTGGCCACATCGTTGGCAAGCGCGCCGCGCAGGAACTCGCGCACCCCGGGACCTTCGAGGTCCACGGCCAGCATGTGCGAGACGTCGAAGAGGCCCCATTCACGGCGAACCGCGTGGTGCTCCTCGATCTGCGAGCCGTAGTTGACCGGCATGTCCCAGCCGCCGAAGTCGACGGTGCGGGCGCCGGATGCCTTGTGCTGCGCGTTGAGCGGGGTCGTCTTGAGGCTCATTCGGTCCAGTCCGCAATGGAAAAGGGGCCGGGCAAGCCTTGCAGCTCGCGCGACCCCTCTGTCCGGGTACCTGAGAGATTGATCCCCTTCGGTGGGCAGGCGGGATGTCGCCCCCTTGCCGCTCTCCAGAGTCCGGAAATTCGTTCCGGTTCCGACGGTCCTTTTGCCTGAGAGTTTGCGGGTGCTACCCCTTCGGCGGCCTTGCGGCTCTCTCCCGGTCGGATGGCC
>CAMPHL010000486.1 GCA_946885905.1 uncultured Pseudomonadota bacterium
GCAGAAATCGATCCGGCTCACGCGCGCGTTGTTGCACGCCGGCGACAAGGAGGCGTTTTCGGCACGCGCGGCCGAGGAAGGCGCGCACTTCGCCCGCAGGCTGGGCGAGCCGCAATCGCCTCCTTGTCGCCGGAGTGCAACAACGCGCGCGTGAGCCGGATCGATTTCTGCGGCAGGGCGCAGATGCGATCGGCCGCGGTGCGCGCCGCTGGCAGGGTTTCGACCGCCGGCAATACGCGGTTCACGAATCCGGCGGCGAGCGCGCGCTCGGCATCGAAGGGCTCGCCCAGGAGCAGCATCTCCGCGGCACGGTGGTGGCCGGCGAGCCGCGGCAGCAGGTAGCTCGACGCGAACTCGGGCAGCAGCCCCAGGCCCGCGAAGGGCAGGATGAAGCGCGCGTTCTCGCCGGCATAGACGAGGTCGCAGTGCAGCAGCAGCGTGGTCCCGATGCCCACGGCCGGCCCGTTCACTGCCGCGACCAGGGGCTTGGTGCCCGCGAGCACCGCGCGGATGAAGCGGAAGACGGGCGCATCCTCGCTTCGCGGCGGATGCTCGAGGAAGTCGCCCAGGTCGTTGCCCGCGGTGAAGGCCTGCTCGTCGCCGTGGAAGAGGATGACGCGCACGCCCGCGTCGCGCTCGGCCTCCAGCACGGCGGCCGTGAGCGTCTCGTACATCGCATGGGTGAGCGCGTGCTTGCGCGCGGGACGGTTGAAGGCGAGCTCGAGCGACGCGCCGCGGCGCGTCGCCTGGATGTCGGTTGTCATCGCGGCTTCCGGTTCTTGTCGACGATCGCGGCCACGATGAGCCCGTAGGCCACCAGCCGCACGACATAGTATCCGGGCACGTCCTCGTTCGGCTCGAGGAAGAGGATCATCGCGATGCGGTTGGCCGCTTCCATCAGGAACGACAGCGCGAAGTAGAGGAAGAAGCGGTCGGAGGTGTGCCGCCAGTAGCGGATGAAGAACAGGCCCGCGACGAACGAGGCCACGGCGATCCCGCCCATGAGGAACTCGTTCACTAGTCCTCCTCCATCACCAGGCCGTAGATCAGCAGGAGGAGTGCCACCAGGCTCGCGGCGAGGCGCGCTGTGGACAGGTCCACGAGCGGCAGCACGATCTTGTCCAGCACGAGCAGGACGTTGCTCGTGGTGAGCCCCGCGAAGCACAGGCCGCTCCAGAAGAGCAGGCGCATGTGCGTGCGGCCATAGGCGCGCAGCAGCAGCACGGCGCAGACGAGCGCGGTGAGGGCGCACAGGCCGTAGATGAGGACGCTCATGGATCCTTCCTCAGCCGGAAGGCGTCGGCGAACTGGTGCGCCTTGCGGGCGGTTCGCGAATGGATCACGTCGGTGACCTCAACGAGGTGGCTGCGGTAGAAGGTCGCGAGCTGCTCCACGATCGATGCGAGCTCGGGGGCGGGGGCGAAGCGGTAGGCCGAGGGGCCCTGCAGCAAGCGCTCGACGATGCGTGCGGCCGCCAGCTGCTCGAGGACCGCCGCCACGGCATGCTCAGGCATATAGAGACGACGCGCGATGTGCGTGGTCTCGATGGGCTCGCCGTGCGCTTCACGCAGCAGGAGCAGCGCCTCCACGAAAGGAACGGAGGGGACGCTGGTCAGCAGGAAGCGGCGAAGGTCTTCGGGGATGGGCTCCCGTAGCATGCGCGGAAATTATTCATGTCAACGTCCACCGGAGACGTCGATGAACGTCCCGGTACTGTACGACGATTCGGGCGAGAGCAGCCAGAGGATCGCATGGGCCACCTCCTCCGGCTGGCCGCCGCGCTTCATCGGCACGGCATTCTTTACGCGTTCAACGCGCCCGGGCTCTCCGCCCGAGGCATGGATCTCGGTATTGATCACGCCGGGTCGCACGGAGTTCACGCGAATGCCTTCTTCCGCGACTTCCTTTGCGAGCCCGATGGTGAGCGCGTCGATCGCGCCCTTGGAAGCGGCATAGTCGACGTACTCGCCGGGCGAGCCCAGGCGCGAGGCCATGGACGAGACGTTCACGATCGCGCCGCCGGACCCGCCATGCCGGGTGGACATGCGGCGCACGGCCTCGCGCGCGCAAAGCAGCGACCCGATCACGTTGGTCGAAAAGACGCGATCGAAGCGGGCCGCGTCCATCTCGTCCAGGCGGCATTGCCGCTCGAGGATGCCGGCGTTGTTGACGAGCGCGGTGACCGGGCCCAGCTCGCGCGCGGCGGTGTCGAAGAGGCGCACCACGTCGGCCTCCTTCGCCACATCGCCCTGGACCGCGACCGCCTTCACGCCATTGCTGTTCGCGTGTGCGACGACTTGCGCCGCGGCCGCGGCGTCCGAACGATAGTTGACGCACACGGCGTAGCCACGTTCCGCGGCGAGCCTCGCGGTGGCCGCGCCGATGCCGCGGCCGCCGCCGGTCACGATCAGGACTGCGTCGGAATTTCCGTGCGCCATGGCGTTCGTTTTACCATGACGCCGTGCTCGAGCGGATCAGGGAAGCGTGGCGTCGGTTCGTGGCCGAGCCGGTGGGCTCGCGCTTCGAGCGGCACTACGAGCGCAAGCTCGCGCAGGAAACGGGCCTGGCCACGCGCTGCGCCTGGATCGTCGCCGGGGTCTTCTTCATCCTCG
>CAMPHL010000487.1 GCA_946885905.1 uncultured Pseudomonadota bacterium
GGCGCGCGCGGGCCTCGTGGCGCTCGCCCAGTACTCCAGGCGCAGCGTCCCCGTCGTGCGCGTGCTGGAGTCGTTGTGGATGGCGTCGAGCTCGATGTCGACGTTGCTGAAGTTCGCGCCGTACGTAGCGCGGAATGCGCCCGACATGTAGAGCCCGTTCGCGATGGTCTTCTCGACGTCGCCGGCGCGCACGGGGAGGCCGCCACCCAGCAGGAGCAGCGCGAAGAGCCCCGAGAACAGGCGTCCGATCCTCCCCATGCACCCTCCCCGATACCGCCGAAGTTCAGACTTGCCGAACGTCCGGATTATGGGCGCCCCGGTTGCCCGGACTTCAACCCGGCGTGGCGCGCTTTCGATACTTTCTTGGAGCCATTCCCGTCCATCCGACGAAGGCCCGGAAGAAGGCCGACGGCTCGGAGTAGCCCAGCGCCACGGCGATCTCGGAAACACCTTGCTTCGTGTTTTCAAGCATGTACAGCGCGCGCTCCTTCCTCACCCTCTCCTTGATCAAGCGAAAGCTGGTCCCTTCCTCGGACAGGCGCCGATGCAAGGACCTCGCGGAGACGTGAAGAGATCGAGCGACCTCCCCGAAGTCCGGCGGCCGGGCGATGGAGGCGGAGATGAGCTCGCGCACCGCGAGCGCGATTTCCCGGTCCCGGCGATAGAGCATCGCGATCTTGCCCGGCGCGCCCTCGAGGAAGGCCGAAAGCTCGTCCTCGTGGCGGCGGACAGGCAGCGCAAGGAGCGAGGCTTGCAGCGTGGCGACCAGGGTCGGTGAGCCGAAGGTCGAGTGCTCGGTGTAGACGCGAGCGTAGTCGGCCGCGTGCGCCGGCCGCGGATAGGGGAAAGCGACCGAGTCCACGGGGAGCGAGCGGCCCGCGAGCCAGCACGCGAGACCGTGCAGCAGGCGAAGCAGCCATTCGAGGGCGAACACGCGCCGGTGATCCGCTGCCTTGGCCCTCAGGCGCCGGCGCTCGGCGATCTCGATGCGCGCCCTGTCGTGCTCGACGGCGATGCGGACTTCCATGTCCGGGAGGACCACGCCCAGGAACCTCGCCGCGCGCTCGAGGGCCACGCCGAGCGTGGGCGCGCCGATGGCCGAACGGCAGAGGAATTCGAACGTGCCCGGCCGAAGCTTGTGCGCGAACAGGCCGAAGCCCTCGTCCCCGAGCGCGCGGACCACTTCGTTATAGAGCGCGGCGTACGCCCCGATCGGCGTGCGGGCGGGCCCATCGCGATGCTCGGGCCCGAGGCCGGCCGCCGCGAGCAGCTTCCCGGCGGTCCCGCGGGGGACGGCGGACAGCAGCCCGGCCACGAACCCTGCGGCAACAGTTGCACGATTTGCGGCCTCCGTAGAGGAAGGAGGTTGGCCGGGCGCGCTTTCCATGTTGGCGGAGTTTACACGATACGAGGCGCCGCACGCCATGGAGCGAACCGCTGCGTTGGCCTACCATCGAACCTTCCGGAGGACCGCCATGAACGACCTTTCCGTCCGCAAGAACCTCGCGCCCTACAAGCTCGCGAACAAGGTGCGCTTCGTCACCGCCGCCGCGCTCTTCGACGGGCACGACGCCTCGATCAACATCATGCGGCGGATCCTCCAGGGCTCCGGCGCCGAGGTGATCCACCTCGGGCACAACCGCTCGGTGGGCGAAGTCGTGAACGCGGCGCTGCAGGAGGACGTGCAGGCCATCGCGATCACCTCCTACCAGGGCGGGCACGTCGAGTACTTCAAGTACATGCTCGAGCTGCTGCGCGCCAACGGCGGCGCGGACATCAAGGTCTTCGGCGGCGGCGGCGGCGTGATCGTGCCCGCCGAGATCCGCGAGCTGCACGACTACGGGGTCACGCGCATCTACTCGCCCGAGGACGGTGCCGTGATGGGGCTGCAGGGCATGATCAACGATGTGCTCGAGCGCTCCGACTTCGACGTCGCGGCCGCGGCGCCCGGGGAAGCAGACGCGATCGAGGCCCTCGCGGGTGGGGATCGCCGGGTGCTCGCACGGGTGATCACGGCGCTCGAGAACGCAACCTACTCGGAGGCGGGGAGGAAGCGCATCGTCGAGGCTGCGGCGGGCGTCGAGACTCCCGCGCTCGGCATCACCGGGACGGGGGGCGCGGGCAAGAGCTCGCTCACCGACGAGCTGGTGCTGCGGCTGCGCCTGGACCAGGCCGAAAGGCTGCGCATCGCCATCATCTCGATCGATCCCTCGCGCAAGCGCACCGGCGGGGCGCTGCTGGGCGACCGCATCCGCATGAACGCGATCGACCACCCCAACATCTACATGCGCTCGCTCGCGACGCGCGACACCGGCAAGGAGGTCTCCGCGGCGCTGCCCGAGGTGATCGCGGCATGCCGCCTCTCGGGCTTCGACCTCGTGCTCGTGGAAACCTCGGGCATCGGCCAGGGCGACGCCGCCATCGTGCCGTTCGTGAACGCCTCGCTCTACGTGATGACGCCGGAGTTCGGCGCGGCGAGCCAGCTCGAGAAGATCGACATGCTGGACTTCGCCGATTTCGTGGCGATCAACAAGTTCGACCGCAAGGGCGCCGAGGACGCGCTGCGCGACGTGCGCAAGCAGGTGCAGAGAAAC
>CAMPHL010000488.1 GCA_946885905.1 uncultured Pseudomonadota bacterium
CCGGTGCCGCTCCAATAGTCGACGAACTGCTCCATGCCGGCGGCGAAATCGCCGAGTCGCGGCAGGCCACGCTCGAGGAAATCTTTCTCGCGCGCGCGGGCCGCAAGGCCTCGTGCAACAAGCCGTGGCTCGGCGGCAAGCCGCTCGAAGGCGAAGCCGCGTGGACGACATTGGGCCCGAGCGCGGTGGCCTTCGGGCACTATCCCGCCCCGCGCGCGATGACCCTCGAAGAGGTGCGCGCCACGGTTCGCGACTTCGAGCGCTGCGCGCGCCTGGCCCTCGCGGCCGGTTTCGAAGTGGTCGAGATCCACGGCGCGCATGGCTACCTGCTCCACAGCTTCTGCTCGGCGCTGTCGAACGTCCGCACGGACGAGTACGGCGGCTCCTTCGCGAACCGCATCCGGCTGCCGCTCGAAGTCGCGCGCGCCGTCCGGGCGGCATGGCCGGCCGACAAGCCCGTGTTCTATCGCGTTTCGGCCTCCGATTGGTTCGAGGGCGGCTGGGACCTCGAGCAGACGATCGCGCTCGGCAGGGAGCTCAAGGCGATCGGCATCGACCTCATCGACGTTTCGAGCGGGGGCAACATCCACGACCAGAAGATCGTGCTCGGCCCCGGCTACCAGGTTCCCTTCGCTTCGGCCATCCGGCGCGAAGCGGCGATTCCCACGATCGCGGTCGGCCTCATCACCGACGCGGTGCAGGCCGAGCAGGTCGTCGCACACGGCCACGCCGATGCCGTGATGCTCGCGCGCGCCTCGCTGCGCGATCCCTACTGGCCACGCCACGCCGCCAAGGAACTGAAAGTCGATCTTCCGTGGCCCGACCAGTACAAGCGCGCCGACGTCGGTCCCCTCGGCAGATAATCCCAGGCTCCTGGCTCCTCTCTACTGGCTCCTGTCTACTTCCCCCATGATCGACCTCTACTACTGGACCACCCCCAACGGCCACAAGATCACGCTCTTCCTCGAGGAGGCCGGCCTCGAGTACACGATCAAGCCGATCAACATCGGCAAGGGCGAGCAGTTCCAGCCCGACTTCCTTGCGATCTCGCCCAACAACAGGATCCCGGCGATCGTCGACCACGCGCCCGCCGACGGCGGCAAGCCCGTGAGCGTGTTCGAGTCCGGCGCGATCCTGCTCTACCTCGCGGGCAAGACCGGCAAGTTCATCCCGAAGGATCTTCGCGGGCAGGTGACCACGCTCGAGTGGCTGATGTGGCAGATGGGCGGCCTGGGCCCGATGGCCGGGCAGAACCACCACTTCGCCGTCTACGCGCCCGAGAAGCTGCCCTACGCGATCGAGCGTTACGTGAAGGAGACCTCACGGCTCTACGGCGTGCTCGACAAGCGCCTGGAGAAACGCGCCTACATCTGCGGCAGGCAGTACACGATCGCGGACATGGCGGCTTATCCCTGGATCATTCCCCAGCGCCAGGGCCAGGACATGGCGCACTTTCCCCACCTCGCACGCTGGCACGCGGCGATCAAGGCGCGGCCGGCGACCGGGAGGGCTTACGCCCGCGCGAAGGAAGTCAATCCCACGCCCACCTCGATCCGGACGGAAGAGGAACGCCGGATCCTCTTCGGGCAGGACCGCTCCGTCGTCAAGTAGGCAGAGCTCGCTCCCGGGCTCAACCGACCGTCATCAGGGTCGCGTTGCCGCCCGCGGCGGCCGTGTTCACGCTCACGACGCGCTCGACCACGAGGCGCTCGAGCGCCATCACCTCTTCGCCCGGGTCGAACATGTGCACACCCACGAGCGGCCCCTCGCGCGCCGCCACCCGAGCCAGCACCGCATTCCTCTCCTCGCGCGGCCCGTGGTGGAGCAGCAGATCGAACTGCGCATTGCCCGACACCCAGTCGACGAGGTCGATCGCGTCGCGAACGGCGGCCGGCATCTCGGCGCATAGCTTGCGGGTGCGCTCCGAGATCGGCCAGAGCACACGGCCACCGGTCGCGAGCACGGCCGCGAGCTGGGAAAGGTAGTCGCGCGCCTCGCTCGCCGCGCACGCGACGGTTGGCCGCGGCAGGACGGTGTACGTGTTGCGCTCGCCGGTCGGCCCCGGAAGAAGCACCTTGGCGCCGGCGGGCGAGAACGCCGCCAGCCGGTCGCAGCGCGCGGCGAGCTCCGGATAGGAGGCGCGCGCCCATTGCCGCAGCGCCTCGAACGCCGCCAGCGTGGGTTGGTAGCTGCGCAATGCCGCCTTCAACCCGGCTTCATCCAGTGCGCGCAGCTCCTCGATCGCGGCGCCCGGCGGGCAAGTCGCGAGCAGCCGGAAGAGGTAAAGCGGCCCGCCGGCCTTGGGGCCCGTGCCCGACAATCCCTCGCCACCGAAGGGCTGGACGCCCACGACCGCGCCCACCATGTTGCGGTTCACGTAGATGTTGCCCGCACGGGCCCGCGCGACGATGCCGTCGATGGTCTCGTCGACGCGCGAGTGGATGCCCATGGTGAGGCCGTAGCCGAGGTCGTTGATGCCCTGCACGACCTGGGGCAGGTCTTCGCGGCGGTAGCGCAGCACGTGCAGGATCGGCCCGAACACTTCGCGCTCGAGGTCATCGAGGTGGCCGATCTCGATC
>CAMPHL010000489.1 GCA_946885905.1 uncultured Pseudomonadota bacterium
AGGGAAGTCCGCACCTCCCCAGTCCCCCCGGCGGGGCTTGGTTTCCGCCCCCGCCGCCTCCACGTTTCACCCGATACCTCCGCCTAGGATCCGCCCATGACCGCCACTTTTTCCGCCGACTCCCGCGTCCTGCCGCTGCTGCCGCTGCGCGACGTGGTGGTCTTCCCCCACATGGTGATCCCGCTCTTCGTCGGGCGGCCCAAGTCCATCAAGGCGCTCGAGGCCGCGATGGAAGAGGGCAAGAACGTGGTGCTGGTGGCGCAGAAATCCGCGGCCAAGGACGAGCCCAATCCCGAGGACCTGTACGACGTGGGCACCGTGTCCACGATCCTGCAGATGTTGAAGCTCCCCGACGGCACGGTGAAGGTGCTGGTCGAGGGCGTGCAGCGCGCGCGCATCGAGCGGGTGCTGACCGACAAGGCGAACTTCGAGTCCGAGATCGAGCTCATCGGCTCCGACGAGGCGGACAATACCGAGGTCGAGGCGATGCGCCGCACGCTCCTCGCGCAGTTCGACCAGTACGTGAAGCTCAACAAGAAGATCCCTCCGGAGGTGCTCACTTCCCTCTCGGGCATCGACGGCGCCGGGCGCCTTTCGGACACGATCGCCGCGCACCTGCCGCTCAAGCTCGAGCAGAAGCAGCAGATCCTCGAGATGTTCCACGTGGGGCGCAGGATGGAGCAGCTGCTGCAACTGCTCGAGACCGAGATCGACATCATGCAGGTCGAGAAGCGCATTCGCGGCCGCGTGAAGCGCCAGATGGAGAAGAGCCAGCGCGAGTACTACCTGAACGAGCAGGTGAAGGCGATCCAGAAGGAGCTCGGCGACTCGGAAGAGGGCGCCGACCTGGACGAGCTGGAGAAGAAGATCAAGGCCGCCCACATGCCCAAGGAGGCGCGCGGGAAGTGCGAGGCCGAGCTGAAGAAGTTGAAGCTCATGTCCCCCATGAGCGCGGAAGCCACGGTCGTGCGCAACTACATCGACACCCTCGTCGGGCTGCCGTGGAGGAAGAAGTCGAAGGTGTCGACGGACCTCAAGAACTCCGAGAAGATCCTCGACGCCGACCATTACGGGCTCGAGCGCATCAAGGAGCGCATCGTCGAGTACCTCGCGGTGCAACAGCGCGTGGACAAGCTCAAGGCCCCGATCCTGTGCCTCGTGGGCCCCCCCGGCGTGGGCAAGACCTCGCTCGGGCAGTCGATCGCGCGCGCGACCAACCGCAAGTTCGTGCGCATGTCGCTGGGCGGCGTGCGCGACGAGGCGGAGATCCGCGGCCACCGCAGGACCTACATCGGCTCCATGCCGGGCAAGATCCTGCAGAACATGACCAAGGTGGGCGTGCGCAATCCGCTCTTCCTCCTGGACGAGGTCGACAAGATGGGCATGGACTTCCGTGGCGACCCGTCGTCGGCGCTTCTGGAAGTGCTCGACCCCGAGCAGAACCACACCTTCGTCGACCACTACGTCGAGGTCGAATACGATCTGTCGGACGTGATGTTCGTGGCGACCGCGAACACCCTCAACATCCCGCCCCCTCTCCTGGACCGCATGGAGGTGATCCGCCTCTCGGGCTACACCGAGGACGAGAAGGTCCACATCGCCAAGCAGTACCTGCTGCCCAAGCAGTTCAAGGCCAACGGCATCAAGGAGGGCGAGCTCGCCGTGACCGACGGGGCGCTGCGCGACATCACGCGCTACTACACGCGCGAGGCCGGCGTGCGGGGCCTGGACCGCGAGCTCGCCAAGATCTCCCGCAAGATCGTGAAGTCGATCCTCACGCGCAAGAAGGACGGCGCGCACATGACGGTCAACTCCAAGAACCTCGACAAGTACCTGGGCGTGCGCAAGTACACCTACGGCATCGCCGAGAAGGAGAACCAGATCGGCCAGGTCACCGGGCTTGCGTGGACCGAGGTGGGCGGCGAGCTGCTCACCGTGGAAGCGGTGAAGCTTCCCGGCAAGGGCAATACGGTCACCACCGGCAAGCTGGGCGAGGTGATGCAGGAATCGATCAAGGCCGCCATCTCGGTGGTGCGCGCGCGCGCCAAGCGCCTGGGCATCCCCGAGGACTTCTGGCAGACGCTCGACCTGCACATCCACCTGCCCGAGGGCGCCACGCCGAAGGACGGTCCCTCGGCGGGCATCTCGATCGCGACGGCGATCACCTCGGTGCTCTCCGGCATCCCGGTGCGTTGCGATACCGCGATGACGGGCGAGATCACGCTGCGCGGCGAGGTGCTGCCGATCGGCGGCCTCAAGGAGAAGCTGCTGGCCGCCCACCGCGGCGGCATCAAGAGCGTGCTGATCCCCAAGGAGAACGTGAAGGACCTGCAGGAGATCCCGGAGGAGGTGAAGAACGCCATCGAGATCGTCCCGGTCCAGTGGTTCGACGAGGTGCTGGAGCGCGCCCTGGAGCGCAAGCCGGAGCCGCTCGCCGACGCGCCCGCTGCTCCGCCCCCGCCTGCCGCGGAAGCGGCCCGTCCCGTGGTCACCAAGCACTGAGGCCCACGCAAGCTGGCAGGACCCGGAACGGCGGCTGCCTCGGGGGCCGACCGTTCCAATGGGCGCCCCG
>CAMPHL010000490.1 GCA_946885905.1 uncultured Pseudomonadota bacterium
CGGCCGCAACTTCGCCACACAGCCCTTGGGGCGCGTGCGCATGCTGCTCGTCGCCGCGCCCTTCCATCCGCTGGCCGCGGAGCGCGAGCCCGTGACCGAGGCGCGGGTGCAACGGCACCGCGCGGTGAGTGTCGCCGACACCTCGCGGCTCCTTCCACCGCGCACGGTCGGAATGCTTTCCGGGCGCGACGTGCTTCCGGTGCCTACGAAGGAAGACAAGGCCGCCGCGCACATCGCGGGCTTGGGCGTGGGCTTCCTCCCATCCTGGATCGCCGAGCGCGAAGCCGCGGCCGGCCGCCTCGGGATTTTGCGCACCGAGCCCGAGAGGCCGGCCGCGGATCTCGTCGTGGCGTGGCGCCCCGGCGACGAAGGCAAGGCGCTGCGATGGTTCGTGAAGCGGCTCGCCGATCCGTTGGTTTGCGCGGAGTTGCTGTCATGAGCCTCTCCCCCGCTCTCCCGAAAAGGGGAGGGAACACATACGTGGGCCGTTTCGCGCCCTCCCCGACCGGCCCGCTGCATTTCGGCTCGCTCGTGGCCGCCGTGGCGAGCTGGATCGACGCGCGCGCGGCAGGCGGGCGATGGCTCGTGCGGATCGAGGACGTCGACGCAACCCGCACCGTGCCCGGCGCCGACGAGGCGATCCTGCGCACGCTCGAAGCCTTTGGGCTCACCTGGGACGGCGAGGTCGAATGGCAGAGCCGGAGATCCGCGCACTACGAAGCCGCGCTCGAGCGGCTGAGTGCCCACGGTTACGTCTACCGCTGCCGCTGTTCGCGCAAGGAGATCGCGGACTCCGGGCTGATGGGGCTCGAAGGCGCGATCTATCCGGGCACCTGCAGGCACCTCGCCCTCGCACCCGGGCCCAGCCTCGCCGAACGCGTGATCGCCCCCTCCGCCCCGGTGGGCTTCGTCGATCGCGCCATCGGCGCGGTGTCGCAGAACATCGCCGCCGACATCGGCGACTTCGTGGTCCGCCGCCGCGACGGCCTGTTCGCCTACCAGCTCGCGGTCGTCGTGGACGACGCCCTGCAGGGGGTGACCGACGTGGTGCGGGGCGCGGACCTGCTCTGGTCGACGCCACGCCAGATTTTCCTGCAGCGCGCACTCGGCTACCCCACGCCGCGATACCTTCATTTCCCGGTCGTGACCAATGCGTCGGGAGAGAAGCTCTCCAAGCAGACGGGAGCCGAGCCGGTCGACCCTGCCCGCGCCGCCGAGCTCGTGCGCCACGCGCTCGCCTTCCTGGGGCGCTCGCCGGCCGCGGGCGATGATCCCGGCGCGATTCTTGCCCACGCCGCGCGGGAAAATGTCACGAAGGGACCAGGCGGCCCGGGCCTATAATTCGCGCAATCTTTTTCGTCGCGGCGTCGAATCCGGCGCGCCGGGTCCGGGCATCCAACCCGGGATACGACGCCTAGAAGGACGACCCATGTCCCTGCGCAGCAAACCCCTCATCGCGTCCTTCGTGGCGGCCGCGATCGTCGCTTCGCTCGTGGGCTACCGGGCCACGCAGGCGAAGCCCGACGCCAAGAAGGAAGGTCCGGTCACGCTCGAGTTCACCCCGGCCGACGTGGCGGTGGTGGAGGTGAAAAGCCTCACGCGCTCGATTCCGTTCTCGGGCTCGCTCGCCCCCGTGGTGCAGACCACGGTCAAGTCGAAGGTGCCCGGCGAAGTCACGCGGGTGCTGGTGCGCGAGGGCGAGGCCGTGAAGGACGGCCAGCTGCTCGCCCAGATCGACGTGACCGACCTGCAATCGCGCCTCGACGCGCAGGTCGCCGCGCTCGAGGAAGCCAGGGCGCGGCTCATGATCGCCGAGAAGAACCGCATGAACAACCAGCAGCTCCTGCGCCAGAAGTTCATCTCCCAGAACGCCTACGACACGGCCGAGAGCACGTTCGAGGCGAGCGCGGCTTCCGTGCGCTCGCAGGAGGCACAGCTTCGCATCGCGAGGAAGGCGCTCGACGACGCGGCCGTGCGGGCACCCTTCGCGGGCATCGTCGCCAGCCGGACCGTGCATCCCGGCGAGAAGGTCGGCGTCGACCACGCGATGTTCACGCTGGTGGACCTCGGGCGCATGGAGATCGAGGCCCCTGCGCCCGCCTTCGAAGTCCCCGCGGTGCGTCCCGGCCAGGACGCCACGTTCCGCGTCGAGGGCTTCGAGCGCGCCTTCGAGGGCAAGGTCGAGCGCATCAACCCGACCACGGAAGCCAACTCGCGCTCCATCACGCTGTACATCTCCGTGGCGAACCGTGACGGGGCGCTCAAGGGCGGCATGTTCGCGAAGGGCCAGATCGTCCTCGACAAGACCGAGGCCGCCACGGTGATTCCCGCGACCGCCGTGCGCGAGGAGGCGCTTGCCATGGTGCGACTGCCGGCGGCCAGCATGCGCGCGCCGATGCAGCTCCTCATGTACCTGCACCGCATGGAGCAGCTGATCCTGGAGGACGAGGCGCCGGACGACGCCGCGGACGCGTCGCCCCCTCACGACCCCGATCAGCTCGATCTGCCGCTGCCGCTCGTCTCCGGCGGCGAGCGCTGACCGCCGACGAGGCGGGGTCTCC
>CAMPHL010000491.1 GCA_946885905.1 uncultured Pseudomonadota bacterium
ACGTGGTGCCGGTCGCGCCGCTGGCGGAGCCTGTCGCCCCCTGGTTGGTGCTCGCCTGGCCGGAGCCGCTCACCGAGGCGCTCGACGTGTCGCTCGTGGCGCTGCTGGTCGACTGGCCCGCCATGCTGCTCGTCGTGGCGCTCGTGCCCGGCGCGTTGGTGACGGGTGGCGCCGTCGCTGTGTTCGAGGTATCGGTGCCGGTAGTAGACGAAGTGGTGCTGGTCGTTGGCGACGTCGTGATCGGTGAAGTGGTACTGGTCGTTGGCGATGTCGTGCGGGTTGTCGGCGAGGTCGTGGACCCCGACGTGGCCGAGCTCGTCGCTCCCGGCGTGGTGGATTGCGTACTGTTGGTCGACTGGGCGATGGCGCCCGTCGCAAGCGCGGCCGCGATGGCGGCGGCGAGTGAAAGCTTGCGTAGTCTCATGGGACCTCCTTTGCGAATGGGCTTGGGACTGAACCCACGAATGCCGCAAGAGGCGTGCCGCGCGGGGAGCGGCAATCCCGGGGGTGGCGAGGCCGACCGAGTGAATTTCTTTCGCGGCCGTATAGACGTTTGCGCTTCGACCTGTCGATTTCGCCCCCTCCCGATCGACCAAGGCGCATCAGGGAAAACTGGAGGGCTGAAGCATGAGCAATCCGGAAGGCGACCAGGGGCCGATCGGCGCCCTCATCTGCCTCGTCCTCGCGCTGGTGATCCTGCTCATCGTCTGAGCGGCGCCCTGCTCGCCGCCATGGAAGGCGGGCTCAGGTCGTCCCCGGCCGCCGCGCCAGGCACTGCCGGTGGCGCGTCACCACCCGCTCCGCGAACCATTCGGTCGTGAGCTTGCGGGTGAACTTGGTGCTCTGCAGCTCGATCGCGGGAACCACCGCGCGGGCGGCCGGCTTCGTGCCCTTGCGATCGGCCAGCTCGAAGACGCGCCGGTAGAGCTGCGTGGCCTCGAACTCGCGCGCCTTGCCCTTCTCGAGGTCGCGGCGAATCTCCGCGCCCTCCATTCCAAGCTCCCGTGAGATCGAGCGGGCCGCGGCTTCCGTTTCGCCGGGTGGCGCATCGCGCGAAGCGCCGGCGCGCACCAGGTCGCCGTCGAGGGCGAGCTTGCGGCCGGCCACCCGGGCGAGCGCAGCCTGGAAGGCGGCGTTGCGGCTCGCATAATGGCCCGCGTTGAAGTCGGCGTACAGGTAGCGATAGCGATCGTAGGGCGCGGGATAGTCGAGCAGGTGCGCGATGCCGAAGTACATGCCGCCGCGGCGCGTGAAGACCTCGTCGCGAATCGACTCCGCGACCGGATAGGGATAACGGTGGCGCTTCGCGTGATCGATCGCGAAAGCGACGCTCACCTGCATGGGCCCGCCGGTGCGCACCGGGTTGCGGTCGGCGAAGAACGTGCGCCCGAGCGGCACGCGGTCGATCATCTCCTCGAAGATGTCGGAGAGCTGCCGCTCGGTCCTCGCCTCGTCGATGCGCCGGCGGTACGACGCGCCGGTCTTCGACTTGACCGAGAGCGCGACGTCGAGCGCGATCGCGGGTACGCCCAGCCTCTCGCGCTGGCGCTCGATCTCGGCCCACGCGGCCTTGTCGAGGTTCGGCACCACGGGATCGGCCTTGAAGCCGCTCTCCTGCTCGGTGACCGAAACGACGGCGCAGATGTTGTCGGGCGTGAGCGGAAGGTCCAGCACCGACATCGGCGTGTAGATGTCGGCCGCCCACCCGTCCTTGTCCGAAAGCGCGGCCGGGAGGTACGCCGCGATGAGCGAGCGGCCCTCGGCCGCCGTCATCGCCGGGCGCTGGGCAGCGCACCCGGCAAGCACCACGGCGGCGAGGGCGGCAAGGACCTTGGCACGCATGCGCTCCATCGTACCCGGTGAGACGCGGCGGGACCCCCATCCGGATTCCATCCCCCGGCGTGGTCCGCATGGCGCTTCGCCGCGGAACGACGCAAGCACGGCCCCAGTCCAACCGAATTACCCGCCATGGAGGGTTCCATGACCACACCGATCGAAGGACCCTGGGGCGTGCGCTACCAGGTGAAGGACGTGAGCCGCTCCATCGATTTCTACACCGGCCTCGGATTCAAGCTCGACGCCAAGCACCTCCCGGCCTTCGCGCAAGTGTCCTGCGGCGACCTGAAGCTGGTGCTGAGCGGCCCGGGCGCATCGGGCTCGCGAAAGATGCCGGACGGCCGCGAGCAACAGCCGGGGGGCTGGAACCGCGTGATGCTCGAGGTGAAGGACCTGTCCTCGAGCATCGACGAGCTCAAGAGGAAGGGGCTGCGCTTCCGCAACGAGATGGAGTCGGGTCCGGGCGGCAAGCAGGTCCAGATCGAAGACCCGGACGGAAATCCGCTCGAGCTCTTCGAGCCCGGCGAGAGGAAGCACTGAGCTAGACGTGCCCCATCACCGGCTTCGGCTTGTAAGGGGCTTCGAGGCGCTTCACTTCATCCGGCGTGAGCTCGATGTCGACTCCGGCTGCGAGGTCCTCGAGCTCCGCCACGCTCTGGACGCCGACGATGGGCGAGGCCACGCCGCCCGAGGCCGCGTGCGGCGACAGTAGCCAGG
>CAMPHL010000492.1 GCA_946885905.1 uncultured Pseudomonadota bacterium
ACTTCCTTGAGCGGCACCGCGTTCTTGAACGTGACGATGCCGGAGAACGAGATGTGGAACCCCATCGCGATGGCCGCCTCGGCCACCTCCCACGCCTCGGTGAAGCAATGCATCACCCCGCCGGCGGTCTCCGCCCCCTCCTCCCGCATGATGCGCAGCGTATCCTCGGCCGCGTTGCGCGTGTGGATCACGAGGGGCTTTCCGCAGGCGCGCGCGGCCCGGATGTGCGTGCGAAAACGGTCGCGCTGCCATTCGGTATCGCCCTCCACCCGGAAGTAGTCGAGGCCGGTCTCGCCGATCGCCACGACCTTTTCGTCGCCGGCCATCGCGAGCAGGTCCTCGAGGCTCGCCTCGCGGTCGTCGCGGCGCTCGTCGGGATGCACGCCCGCGGAGCACCAGAGGTTGGGCGCCATGCCTGCGACCTCGCGCACCGCCGGAAAGGTTTCGAGCGTGGTGCTGATGGTGAGCGCGTGCGACACCCCGTTCGCCCCCATCCGCGCAAGGACGCCGGGCAGGTCCGAGCGCAGCTCGGGGAAATCGAGGTGGCAGTGGGAATCGACGAGCATCGAAGGCAGGAGCCGGTAGGCAGGGGCCAGGAAAGGATTATCTCAAGCCTTCGACTTGCCCTGCCTGCCGCGGCACCCGGCTGCCGGCGCCTAGCTCCTGTACATCCACTCCCTTGTCATCGGCACCTCGGAGCGCCCGGGCTGCTCCATGCGGCTGGCGAGCACCTGGTGGATCGAGATCCAGCGCTGCTCGAAGGCGAGCGCGCAGCCCGCGAGGTAGAGGCGCCAAATGCGTGCCGTGCGCTCCCCTGCCTCCGCGACGGCTTGCTGGTAGCGCCGCTCGAAGTTCGCGCTCCAGAGCTCGAGCGTGCGCGCGTAGTGGGGGCGCAGGCACTCGACGTCGTGCACCTCGAAGGCCTGCGCCGCCATGTCGTGGATCACGCGGTGCAGGTGCGGCAGCTCGCCCTTGGGGAACACATAGCGGTCGATGAATTCCCCCGCGCCCATTCCGACCGCGCGGTTGCGCACGTCCGAGGAGGTGATTCCATGGTTGAGGAAGAGCCCGCGCTCGCGCAGGAGCCGGCGCACGGCGCCGAAGTACCCCGGCAGGTTCGCGAGGCCGACATGCTCGAACATGCCCACGCTCGCGACCTTGTCGTAGGAAGCCGCGCCAGCGTGGTCGCGATAGTCCTCGAGCAGGACGCGGCAGCGTCCCTCCAGCCCTGCCGCGCGGATGCGCTCCTGCGCGAGGCGGTGCTGGTTCTCGGAGAGCGTGATGCCGGTCGCCTGGACGCCGTAGCGCGACGCCGCATGGATCACCAGGGCGCCCCAGCCGCACCCGATGTCGAGGAAGCGCTCGCCGGGGGCGAGCCGCAGCTTCGTGCAGATGTGGTCGAGCTTCGCGACCTGCGCCTGCTCGAGCGTGTCGGCCGCAGTGCGGAAATACGCGCACGAGTACACCAGTTGCGGATCCAGCCAGAGGGCGTAGAACTCGTTCGATACGTCGTAATGGTGGCGGATCGCATCCCGGTCCACGGTACGGGAGTGGCGCGCGCCCGACGGGCCGGCGCGGTCGAACATGCCGCCCGCTCGTGCGCGCGAGATCTCCGCGGCGCTGCGGATCGCATCGCGCAGGTCCCCTTCGACCTCGACGTCGCCCTCGATGTAGGCCTGGCCGAGCGTGAGCAGCGATGGGGACGCGAGGGCCGCGGCCGTGCGCCGGTTGCGCACACGCAGGGTGACTCTCGGGGGCTTGTCGCCGAGCTCCACCTCCCGCCCGTCCCAGAGCACGACCTTGAGCGAAGCGTGCACGCTGCGCTTGAGCCGGGACAGGGCCTGGTCGATCGGATGCTGCCAGAACATCTTTCCCCTCCACGACGCGGGTTCCGCCCCTCGCTCGCGCCTACAGCGTGTGCGTGGGACGGGAAGACTGCAGCGCGCCGGCGAGCAGGCCCTCGACCTTCTTCCTGAGCTCGCGTCCGACTTCGCTGTCCGCGAGTTGGACACCGATTCCCTGCGGGCGGTTGCCGGTGGTGTGGGCGGGATTGATCCAGGCCACGACCCCCTGCAGGGGAATCTTGTTCGGATCGTCGAGGAGCGTGAGGAGGATGAGGATCTCCTCGCCGAGGCTATGGGACCTGGTGCTCGGAATGAAGATGCCGCCGCCCTTGAGCAGCGGAACCCATGCGGCATAGAGCGCCGCCTTGGACCGGATCACCAGGGTGAATACCCCTGGCCGGACGACATCGTGGGTGTGTGTATCCGTCATCGCGCCGTGCCAGTGACGGCTCGATTGTAGGCCAGGAGCAGGTGTTCGGTTAACAGGCGCGGATTCAGGGGGTGCGAGGCGAGGCGCCGTGCCTCGGCGAGCTCGCGGTCGAGCTCCAGCAGGGCCGCGACGTCCGCGTTGCGGGAACGCGCCTGCAGTGCCGCAGCATGTTCCGCGTGGTGGCGCACGCTTCCCGCAAGGCGCAGGCGCACGAGGTCGTGCACCCACGTCTGCATCCACCAGACGGCGCGCTCGAGGGTGGTCCGGTCGACGC
>CAMPHL010000493.1 GCA_946885905.1 uncultured Pseudomonadota bacterium
GCATTCGCCTATCGACGGCGTGGTGAGCGAGCTCGCGGCGCGCGAGGGGATGACCGTGATGTCGGGGGCGCCGCTTTTCCGCATCAACGGGCTCGCGACCGTGTGGGTGAACGCCGAGGTGCCCGAGACGCTCGCGGGCGCGGTGCGGCCCGGCAACCCCGTCGTGGCCCACGCCGCGGCGTTCCCCGGACGCACGTTCAAGGGCAGGGTGAGCGCCATCCTGCCCGAGGTGAACCAGGCTACGCGCACGCTGAAGGCGCGCGTGGAGCTCGCCAATCCGGGCGGGCAGCTGGTGCCGGGCATGTTCGCAACGGTGGATCTCGCGCCCGCCATGAGCCGACAAGCGGTGATGGTGCCCAGCGAGGCCGTGATCCGCACCGGCCGGCGCTCCGTGGTCGTGCTGGCCCACGCAGGCGCGGACGGCAAGCAGCGCCTGCTGCCGGTCGACGTGGAGGAGGGTGCGGAGTCCGGCGGCATGGCCGAGATCCGCAAGGGCATAGAGGCCGGCGACAAGGTCGTGGTCTCGGGCCAGTTCCTCATCGACTCGGAGGCGAGCCTCAAGGCGACCACGACCCGGCTCGCCGATGCCGGCTCGACGGGGCCGAAGCACGCCGCGCAGGGCAAGGTCGAGGCGATCGACGACAGCACGGTTACGTTGTCGCACGGCGCGATCCCGAGCGCGAAGATGGGCGCGATGACGATGGAGTTCCAGCTCCCTGGAGGCAAGCCCGCGGGCGTGGCGGCAGGCGCGGACGTGGACTTCACCTTCGAGATCACGCCGCAGGGCGAGTTTCGCGTGACCGAGCTCAAGCCCCGGGGTAGCCCGAAATGATCGCCGCCCTCATCCGCTGGTCGATCGCCAACCGTTTCATGGTGCTGGTGGCGATGGCGCTCGTGACGGCGTGGGGAACCTATTCCTTGTCGCGCACGCCGCTCGACGCGATTCCCGACCTCTCCGATACGCAAGTCATCATCCGCACGACATTCCCGGGCCAGGCGCCGCAGATCGTCGAGAACCAGGTCACCTTCCCGCTCACCACGACGATGATGTCGGTGCCGGGCGCCAAGAGCGTCCGCGGCTATTCGTTCTTCGGCGACTCGTTCGTCTACATCCTCTTCGACGACGGCACCGATCCCTATTGGGCGCGTTCGCGGGTGCTCGAGTACCTGAACCAGGTGCAGTCGCGCCTGCCCGCGCAGGCGAAGACGGCGCTCGGGCCGGACGCGACCGGCGTGGGCTGGGTCTACCAGTACGCGCTCGTCGACCGCAGCGGGCGCAACGACCTTTCGCAGCTGCGCGCGCTCCAGGACTGGTTCCTCAAGTACGAGCTCAAGTCCGTGCCCAACGTCTCCGAAGTCGCGAGCGTGGGCGGCATGGTGCGGCAATACCAGGTGGTGCTCGATCCGGCGAAGCTGCGCGCCTACAACATCCCGCACATGACCGTGGTGAGCGCCATCCAGAAGGCGAACCAGGAAACCGGCGGCTCGGTCCTGGAGCTGGGCGAGGCGGAGTACATGGTGCGCGCCTCGGGCTACCTGCAGGGGCTCGAGGATTTCCGCAGGATTCCGCTCGTCACGAGCCCGGCCGGCGTGGCGGTGCGGCTGGGCGACGTGGCGCGCGTGCAGGTCGGTCCGGAGATGCGCCGCGGCATCGGCGAGCTCGACGGCGAGGGCGAGGTGGCCGGTGGGATCGTGGTCATGCGCTCGGGCAAGAACGCGCTCGAGACCATCGATGCGGTGAAGGCGAAGATCGAGAAGTTGAAGCCCGGCCTGCCGCCGGGCGTCGAGATCGTGCCGGTGTACGACCGCTCGGACCTGATCAAGCGCGCGGTGGCGAACCTGGGGGAGAAGTTGATCGAGGAGTTCATCGTCGTGGCGCTGGTGTGCCTCGCATTCCTCTTCCACCTGCGATCGGCGTTCGTCGCGATCGTCTCGCTCCCGCTGGGCGTGCTGGCCGCCTTCATCGTGATGCGCTACCAGGGCGTGAACGCCAACATCATGTCGCTCGGCGGCATCGCGATCGCGATCGGCGCCATGGTGGACGCGGCGATCGTGATGATCGAGAACGCCCACAAGCGCCTGGAAGCGTGGCAGCACGCCCACCCCGGGCGCGAGATCGGGGAGGACGAGCGCTGGCGGCTCATCGGCGATGCGGCGACCCAGGTCGGGCCCGCGCTCTTCTTCTCGCTGCTCATCATCGTGCTCTCGTTCGTCCCCGTGTTCACGCTCGAGGCGCAGGAGGGCCGGCTCTTCGCGCCGCTCGCCTACACCAAGACCTACGCGATGGCGGCGGCCGCGGGCCTCGCGGTCACGCTGGTTCCCGTGCTCATGGGCTACCTCATCCGCGGCCGCATCCCCGAGGAGTCGCGCAATCCGCTCAATCGCGGGCTCATCGCCGCATACCGGCCGCTGCTCGATCTCGTGCTGCGGTGGCCCAGGGCCACGCTGCTCGTCGCGATCCTCGTCGCGGCGGCGAGCCTGTGGCCGGCGAGCCGTTCGGCAAGCGCGGACGAAACGCCGGGAACGTCGCGGACGATG
>CAMPHL010000494.1 GCA_946885905.1 uncultured Pseudomonadota bacterium
CGCAACGTCGATGCCAAGGAGCAGCACCCCGGGGTCGTGGCGGCGATCGCGCTCGAGGCGGTGGTGAAGCTGGCAGCCCTCATCGCCGTCGGCGTGCTCGTGGTCTGGGGCATCGGCGACGGGCCCGGCGCCATCTTCGCGCGCATGCCGCCGGCGCTGCTCGACGGGGACAAGGCGTTCGGCGCGCGCTGGGTGACCACGCTCTTCCTCGCGGGGGCGGCCATCATCTGCCTGCCGCGGGAGTTCCAGGTGATGGTGGTCGAGAACGCCGACGAGCGGCACCTGCGGACGGCCTCGTGGATGTTCCCGCTCTACCTCTTCCTCATCAGCCTGTTCATCCTGCCGATCGCGGTGGCGGGCCTCGCCTTCCTGCCGCGGAACTCGAACCCCGACATGTTCGTGCTCACGCTGCCGATGTGGGCGGGGCAGGACACGATCGCGATGCTCGCCTTCCTCGGCGGCTTCTCCTCGGCGACCTCCATGGTGATCGTGGCCTGCATCGCCATCTCCACCATGTTGTCGAACCACGTCGCGATGCCGATCGCGATGCGCCTGAACTGGGTGCGCGTCGGCGTGAGCGGGGAGGTGCGGCGGTTCCTGCTGCGCTCGCGGCGCCTGAGCATCTGCGTGCTGCTCCTGCTGGGCTTCCTCTACTTCCGGCTGAGCGGCACGCCGGGCGCGCTCGCCGCGATCGGGCTCATCGCCTTTGCCGGCGTCGCGCAGTTCCTGCCGGCCCTTATCGGCGGGATCTTCTGGCGCCACGCCAACGTGCACGGCGCCCTCGCGGGCCTCGGCGCGGGCGCGCTGGTGTGGGCCTACACGCTCTTCCTGCCGAGCTTCGAGTTCCTGGTGACACCCGAGGTGATACGCGAGGGTGCCTTCGGCCTCGCGTGGCTCAGGCCCCGCGAGCTCTTCGGGCTCTCGGGCCTGGATCCCCTCGTGCACTCCGTGTTCTGGAGCATGCTGGTCAACACCGCGCTCTTCATCGCGGTGTCGCTCGCGCGCGAGCAGCGGCCCCTCGAGCAATTGCAGGCCACGCTCTTCGTGGACGTGTTCCGCACCCCGGCGGGCGCCGCCTCCGGGCTCATCCGGCGCACGGCGCGCATCCAGGACTTGATCGTGCTCGCCGAGCGGATCCTCGGCTCGGACGGCGCGCGGGAGTTCCTGCAGCAGGCCGCTCGCGAGCAGGGCCTGGCGGGCTCCGAGCCGATCGCGGACGACGCCTTCATCACGCAGCTCGAGCGCAAGCTCGCCGGGATCGTGGGCGCGGCCTCCGCGCGGGCGCTGGTCTCGCAGGCCGTTTCGGTGGAGACCATTCCGATGGACGAGCTGGTGCGGCTCGCCGACGAGACGCAGCGGGCGCGCGCGCACAGCCAGCAGCTGGAGGAGAAGTCGCGCGAGCTCGAGGTGGCCGCGCGCGAGCTGGGCGAGGCCAACGAGCGCTTGAAGCGCCTCGACAGCGAGAAGGACGACTTCCTCGCGCAGGTGAGCCACGAGGTGCGCACGCCGATGACCTCGATCCGATCGTTCGCGGAGATCCTGCGGGCCACGCCGGACCTGGAGCCCGCGCGGTCGGCGCGCTATGTCGGCATCATCCACGAGGAGAGCGTGCGCCTCACGCGGCTGCTGGACAGCACGCTGGACCTTGGGCTGCTCGAGCGCGGCGAGGCGCCGCTGGCACTCACCACGATCGATCCCGAGGAGGCGCTCGAGCGCTCGGTCGGCGCCTGCCAGGGATTGTCGGAGAAGTCGGGCGTGCGCTTCGAGAGCGGCCCGCGCGCCTCGGGCGTGCGCGTCGTGGCCGACGCCGACCGCCTTTCGCAGGTCTTCATCAACCTGATCGCCAACGCGATCAAGTACAACACCTCGCCGCAGCCCCGCGTGCGGCTATCCAGCGGCGTGCGCGACGGCGTCTACGAGGTGCTGGTCGAGGACAACGGTCCCGGCATCCGCGCCGAGGACCGCGCGCGCATCTTCGACAAGTTCATGCGGGGCTGGGCGCACACCCAGACGGGCGAGAAGGGCGCGGGCCTGGGACTTGCGATCAGCTGGCAGATCATGCGGCGCTTCGGCGGCTCGCTCTCCGTCGAGGAGTCCGACGCGCCCGGCGCGTGCTTCCGCGTGGCGCTGCCGGTGGAGCAGGGTGGGACCGGTTAGGAGGTTGGCCTTCGGGACTTCGAAGCCACCCCTGTTTCAAGGGGATGGCTTCGAAGTCCCGAAGGCCAACCTGCTACACCGCCGCACTACTCCCGCGCTCGCGACGCGATGATCCCGGCGGCGAGACGCGCGGCCTCGGCCGGATCGTCGAGGCGGCGCAGGGGCGATCCGCCCGCGACGTGGATTCCTTCTTCGGTCAGGATGAAATCCATCGGGATGTCCCAATCCTGCGGGTAGATCGTTTCCATGCGGCTCACCTCGCGCGCGAGGCCGAGGGCGAGTGGCCGCGGATGGGCCGCGGCGAGCGTGCGGTCGAAGAAACCGGCGCCGTAGCCCAGGCGATAGCCCAGGGAGCCGAAGCCCACGGGTGGGGCGAG
>CAMPHL010000495.1 GCA_946885905.1 uncultured Pseudomonadota bacterium
GTTGGACGCGGACGCCGGCACGATCGAGGCGACGCTGCGCGAGGTGACCAAGGTTCGCGGCGCGGTTCGCGGCGCCGAGCCGGGCAGCCTGCCCAACGACGGCAAGGTCATCGAGGACCTGCGGAAATACTCGTGAGCGCCCGCCATATTCGGTGACGCACGGCCGCGGCGCGCGGGAACTGGGCTTCCCTAGGCGCGCTTCCCGCCTGCCGCGGGGAAGGCCACGACGTGGTCGACGTCCAGCTTGATGCCGATGCGCTCGCCGATCGCGTGGTTGTGGTGCGACGGCACCAGGGAGAGTACCTGCGTGCCGTCCTCGAGCTTGAGCGTGTAGAGGAACTCCGCGCCCCGGAAGGCCTTCTTCACCACCTCGGCCTTCATCGCGCTCGCGTCGTCGTGCAGCACGTCGTCGGGCCGCAGCAGCAGGGCCACGTTGTCGCCCGGGCGCAGCGCGCAACCCGGGCAGTGGCGCAGCGGGCCCAGCACCGTATCGATGCCGTCGTGCTCGGAAGCCCTCGCCGGCAGGATCACGCCTTCGCCCACGAAGTCGGCCACGAAGCGCGAGGCCGGGCGATGGTACAGCGAGTAGGGCGTGTCCCACTGCTCGACCACGCCGTCGTTCATGACGCCGACATAGTCGGCCATCGCGAAGGCTTCGTGCTGGTCGTGCGTCACCATGAGCGCCGTCGTGCCGAGCGACTTGAGGATCGCGCGGACTTCGATCGAGAGCCGTTCGCGCAATTCCACGTCGAGGTTCGAGAACGGCTCGTCCAGCAGGATGAGCTGCGGCCGCGGGGCGAGGGCGCGCGCGAGCGCCACGCGCTGCTGCTGCCCGCCCGACAGCTCGTGGGGATACTTCGCGCCCGCGCGCTCCATGCCGACCGCGGCGAGGAGCTCGTGCACCCGCGCCTTGCGCTCGTGCGAATCGAGGCCCTTCAGCCCGAAACCCACGTTGTCCTCGACGCTGAGGTGGGGGAAGAGGGCGTAGTCCTGGAACACGAATCCGACGCGGCGCAGCTCGGGCGGGGCCGTGTGGCCAGGACGGCTCACGACTTTTCCCTGCAGGCGGATCTCGCCGTCCTGTACCGGCTCCAGGCCGGCGATGCAGCGCAGGACCGTGGTCTTGCCGCATCCGCTGGGACCGAGCAGGCAGCCGATGTCGCCCTCGGCGAGCGTGAGCGAGAAATTCCAGCACACCGGCCCGTGGCCGGGGTACTCGAAGCAGATCTTGTCGATCTCCAGGGCAGGAGGCACGGAACGATTATAGGGTCGATTTGACTAATGAGAATCATTCTTATTATCATTCTCGCCATGAAGACATCCGTCCGCCTCCTCCTGGCCGCTGCGGCGGCCTGCGCCCTCGCTCCCGTGCATGCCCGGGAGCAGGTCCTGAACCTGTACACCTCGCGCCACTACCAGACCGATGAGGCGCTCTACACCAACTTCACCAAGGCGACCGGCATCAAGGTGAACCGCATCGAGGCGGGGGAGGACCCGCTGATCGAGCGCATGAAGCAGGAAGGCGCGCGCAGCCCCGCCGACGTGCTCATGACGGTGGACGCGGGGCGCCTCTGGCGCGCCGAGCAGGCCGGCCTCTTCCAGCCGGTCAAGTCGAAGGTCCTCGAAGAGCGCATTCCCGCCAACCTGCGCCACCCCGATGGCCTCTGGTACGGCTTCTCGATGCGCGCGCGCCCGATCTTCTACGCGAAGGGACGCGTCGATCCGGCCGCGATCTCGACCTACGAGAGCCTCGCGGACCCGGCCAACAAGGACAAGATCTGCATCCGATCGAGCTCCAACGTCTACAACCTTTCGCTCATGAGCTCGATGATCGCGGCCCACGGGCCCGAAAAGGCCGAGTCATGGGCGCGCGGCGTGGTGGGCAACATGGCCCGCGCGCCGAAGGGCGGCGACACCGACCAGCTGATGGCGCTCGCGGCCGGCGAATGCGACATCGCCGTGGCGAACACGTATTACTACGTTCGCCTGCTCAAGTCCTCGAAGCCCGCGCAGAAGGCCGCGGCGGAGAAGATCGGCGTCGTGTTTCCCAACCAGAAGGAGCGCGGCACGCACGTGAACATCTCGGGCGCGGGCGTGGCCAAGTACGCGCCGCACCGCGAGGCCGCCATCAGGTTCCTCGAGTACCTCTCGAGCCCCGAGGCCCAGGCGTACTTCGCGAACGGCAACAACGAGTACCCGGTCGTGGGCAAGGTGCAGGGCAACCCGGAGCTCGCCGCGCTGGGCGACTTCCGCAGGGATGCGGTGAACGTTTCGCTCTACGGGCGCAACCAGGGCACCGCGCAGCAGCTCTACGATCGCGCCGGCTGGAAGTAGCGCCGCAACATTCGGTAACCAACGACAAGGATTTGGATGTCGCGCGAGCCTTTATCATCGAGCCTCGTCCAAGACCAACTTCCACGATTTCCCGATGAAACAGCTCCTGCTTTGTTGCTGCATCGCGGTCGCCGCCGGCGGCTGCACCATCTCGACCGAGCTCGATCCCGGCGGTTCGCCGAAGTACCGCCCCGCGGG
>CAMPHL010000496.1 GCA_946885905.1 uncultured Pseudomonadota bacterium
CGTACACCCGGTTGGTCACCGGGTTGACCGCCATGAACGACGGACCGTCACCGACGGCGATGGGTACGCTGGTGCCGGTGGCGGCATTGAAGACCGTCACGGTATCGGCATCGTGGTTCGCCGTGTAAACCTTGTTGGTGAGCGGGTTCACCGCGATCTTCTGCGGCGGTGCGGGAGGTAACGTTTGCGCGATGGCGGCGAAAGCGAGCTGGCCGAGCACGAAGGCGCCCGCCAGCAGAGTCTTGAAGGTCGGCATGGGAAGCTGGGGTGATTGTCGAATTGCGATGACAATCGTCGTACCGCTCCCTCGACCCTTCTGTCGGCGGCGGCGGATTTCCCCTGTAGGATGCCGCCCGACGTTGTGCCGCGGCGACAGCGCGCGCCGGTCAGGCCAGCGTCCGCAGCTCCCGCAGCAGGACCGAGAGCATCGCGAGGTCGAGAGTCCCGCCGCCCCGCTTCAATTCCTCGGTCATGTTCTTGAGGCGCCCGATCGCGGGCGCATAGCGCTCCTTCCAGGCCGCCAGCATCGCCGCCGGATCCTTCGCCTCCGAGAGCTTGGTCACGGCCGACGTGAGCGCGCGCTGCTGGCTCGAGAGGTCGTCGCGCAGCGCGTTGCGCGCGAGCGCCTGCCAGGCCGTGTCCGTCGGAAGCTGCGTGATCCGGTCCGAGAACCAGCGCAGCTCCAGCTCGCCCACGAGGGCGAAATGAAGGGACGCCACGGCCTGCACGTCCTTCTTCTGCTCCACCGCGACCTCGGTCACGTCGAGCGCGGCGTAGAGCGCGGAGAGACTGGTCACCTGCTCGGCGATGGGCCGGGGCACGGCCTCGGACTCGAGGCGCTTCACCGCGTTCGCCCAGGCCTCCTGGTCCCCGGCGGAAAGGATCTTGGGCACTTGCCCGCGCAGCGCGTCGAGCGCCGGGCGGAAGATTTCCAGCACCTGGGTGATCGGCAGGCGCTCGCGGCGCCGGCGCAGGAACCAGAGCGTGCCGCGCACCACCAGGCGGCCCACTTCGATCAGCATGTCGTACTGCACCGCAGCGGGGACCTTGGTGTCGAGCGCGTCGATCGCGGCCCAGAGCGCCTCGAGCCCGAAGATGTCGCGCACGAGGACATAGGCGCGGGTCACCTCCTCGGTGCTGGCCCCGGTTTCCTCCTGCATGCGGTGAACGAAGATGCTGCCGGTGCGGTTGACCATCGTGTTGGTGACGACGGTCGCGACGATCTCGCGCCTGAGGGGATGGCGCGGCATGACATCGGCGTACTTCTTCCGCAGCAGCAACGGGAAGTAGCCCACGAGCGAGCGCGCGACGTATTTGTCGTCCACCAGCGTGGAGGCGAGCAGCTCGTCGTAGACCTGCATCTTGGAGTAGGCGAGAAGCACCGCGCGTTCGGGCGCGTGCAGTCCCTGCCGCGCCGCGCGCCGCTCGGCGATCTCGTCGTCGCCCGGAAGGAACTCCACGGCGCGATTGAGGCGCCCCGCCCTTTCGAGCGTGCGGATGTAGGCGGCCTGCGAATCGAGCAGCTTGTCGCCGCGAACCCCCGACACCGCCAGCGACTGCGTCTGGTAGTAGTTGTCCGCAAGGACCAACCCGGCCACGTCCTCGGTCATGTCGGCGAGCAGCTTGTTGCGCTGCTTGAGGGTCATCTCGCCGTCCTGCATCACGATCCCCATGAGGATCTTGATGTTGACCTCGTGGTCGGAGCAGTCCACGCCGGCGGAGTTGTCGATCGCGTCGGTGAAGACGCGCCCGCCCTTGGCGGCGTACTCGACGCGCCCGAGCTGCGTGAAGCCCAGGTTGCCGCCTTCGGCCACCACCTTGCAGCGCAGGTCCGCGCCGTTCACGCGGATCGCGTCGTTGGAGCGGTCGCCGACCTCGCCATGGCTCTGGTAGCTCGCCTTCACGTAGGTGCCGATGCCGCCGTTGTAGAGCAGGTCGACCGGCGCCTTGAGGATCGCCTTGAGCAGCTCCTGCGGCGTGTGCTCCGCGGGCTCGATGCCGAGGACCGCGGCGGCCTCCTTCGAGACCTTGATGGCCTTGGCGCTGCGCGGGAAGACGCCGCCGCCCCTGGAGATGAGCGACCTGTCGTAGTCGTCCCAGGATGAGCGCGGCAGCGCGAACAGGCGGCCGCGCTCGGCGAAGCTCCTGGCGGCGTCGGGATCGGGATCGAGGAAGACATGGCGGTGGTCGAACGCGGCCACGAGGCGGATGTGCTTCGAGAGCAGCATCCCGTTGCCGAACACGTCGCCCGACATGTCGCCGACGCCCGCGACGGTGAAATCCTGCGTCTGCGTGTCCACGCCCATCTCGCGGAAATGGCGCTTAACGCTCTCCCACGCGCCCTTCGCGGTGATGCCCATCTTCTTGTGGTCGTAGCCGACGCTGCCGCCCGAGGCGTACGCGTCGCCCAGCCAGAAGCCGTACTCCTCGGCCATCGCGTTCGCGAAGTCGGAGAAGGTCGCCGTGCCCTTGTCCGCGGCCACGACGAGGTACGGGTCGTCGGGGTCGTGGCGCACGACA
>CAMPHL010000497.1 GCA_946885905.1 uncultured Pseudomonadota bacterium
GGATCGGTGAGCGCGAATCCCTCGCGGCGGCGGATGTGGTGCCGCGTATGTACCGCGTAGCCATCCTTGCGCTCGGTGTGGACCGGCACGAGGTTCATCGGGTCGACCCGCTGCGGCGGCTTGAAGAGGACGCCGGCCTTGAACCTGCGCCGCCCCTCGGCCGTATGGGCCGCCCATGCCGCGAAGCGTTCGGCGGCGGCAAGGTCGTCCGCATGGTTGGGCTCGTCGGCCTGCCACTCGAGCACGCGGCGGGCGAAGGCGAGCTCGTCGAATTCGCCGCCAAGCCGGCGGGCGACATCGGCTTCCAGCGCCGGCCCGTCCAGGCCGAGCGCTTCGTCGGCCTTGATCCTGAGCATCGCCCGCCGCTGCACGAACTTGCGCTTCACGCGGAAGAGGGGCTCGAGGTCGTGATGCGATCGGACCATGCGCCGCCACTCCTCCTCGATGCCGAAGAGCTCCGCCACGAAGCGGTCGAAGTGCGGAGCGACCGCGATCAACAGCTCCGCCTCGGCCTTGTACTCGAGGGACCCCGGGTCGCGGCGCGCCGCGGCATAGCGTGCGTGCAGCGCGGCATCGGCGGCAGCGAGGAACGCGACGAACTGCGCATCGATGCGCACCAGGCCCGGACGGCGATAGAGGTCTTCGAACGCGAGCCCGTGGGCGAGCGCGATCGTGGGCTGCGAGGCGGGGGACATCGAGGCGTGGGGAATCGAAACCGTAATTTTAGCGAATGCCGTCCGACCCAAGCGTAGGCGCAGGCGCATCCGGACAGGCGCATCCGGGGCGCATCACGCGCCGTAACCCCGGCGACGCACCCGCTTGTTATGATCCAACGCAACCCCCCTGTCCACGAACCCTTCAGGAGTCCCCATGGATCGTCGCGATTTCTTCCGCGCTTCGGCCGCCGGTTCCACCAGCCTGCTGCTCCCGAACGCGATCACCAATGTCCTTGCAGCCCCTACGGGTAATGACGCCTGGCGCGTGTACGAGATGACCACGCGCGTGGAGGTCCTCAAGCCCGCGGGCAACACGCGCGTCTGGATTCCGCTGCCGCTCTCGCAGGACACCGACTACCAGAAATCGCTCGGCAACTCGTGGGACGCAGGCAGCGGACGCGCCAGCTATTGGCAGGACGCCAAGTACGCGAGCGGCGCCGTCGCGGCCGAATGGCCCGAACTCGCCAAGCCGGTGCTCGAGGTCAAGTCGCGCTTCGCCGCGTGCGACCGGATGGTGGACCTTGCCGCCAAGCCGGGCAGGCAACGCCTGGACGACGCCTCCCGCAGGCTCTACACCGCTTCCACGGAGCTCATCCCCACCGACGGGATCGTGACGGCCACCGCGATCAAGGTCACCAAGGGCGCCGATACGGATCTCGAGAAGGCGCGCGCGATCTACGAGTGGGTCGTGGAGAACACCTACCGTGATCCCAAGACGCGCGGCTGCGGCGTCGGCGACATCAAGTTCATCCTCGAGTCGGGCAACCTCGGCGGCAAGTGCGCGGACCTGAACGCCCTGTTCGTCGGCCTTGCGCGGTCGGCAGGCGTGCCGGCACGCGATATCTACGGGGTGCGTACGGCCGACTCGCGACTGGGATACAAGAGCCTCGGGAAGAGCGGGGACATCACCAAGGCGCAACACTGCCGCGCGGACTTCTACGCCAACGGCTATGGCTGGGTCGCGGTCGATCCTGCCGACGTGCGCAAGGTGATCCTCGAAGAGCCACCCGGGAAGCTCCCGGTCGACGAGCCGCGGGTGGTGGCCGCGCGCAAGCGCCTCTTCGGCTCCTGGGAGGGCAACTGGGTGGCATACAACTACGGCCATGACCTCGTGCTGCCCGGCGCCACGCGCGGTCCCGTGGGCTTCCTCATGTATCCGCAGTGCGAGACCTCCGAAGGGCGCCTCGACTGCCTCGATCCGGACAATTTCAAGTACACGATGTCCGTCCGCGAAGTCCCCCTTGCCTGAGGTGCAAAGGGCGTGCGGCCCGGCGCTCGTCGCCGGGCTGCTCCTCGCCGCGTTTGTCGACGTTGCCGCCGCCGCCACCTCGAGTCTCGTCAAGTGGAGCGGTGGCAGGACGCCGGTGCTGAAGCTCCCCGACGCCGAGGGGCGCAGCCACGCCCTGTCCGACTGGAAGGGCAAGACCGTGGTGGTGAACTTCTGGGCCACCTGGTGCGAGCCCTGCCGCGAGGAGATGCCCTCGCTCGAGCGCCTGAAAGGGCGCCTTGCCGGAAAGTCGTTCGAGGTGGTCGCGGTGAACGTGGGCGAAAGCCCCGAGCGCGTCGCGCGATTCACGCGCGAAGTGCCGGTGACCTTCCCGATCGTCTACGACCGCGACAGCTCCGCCGCGAAGTCGTGGAAAGTCCGCGGCTATCCGACCAGCTACGTGGTCGGCCCCGACGGGCGCATCCGCTATTACTTCGTGGGCGAGCTCGACTGGTCGAGCGACGACGTCGTGCGCGCCATCGAGGGCGTGCGCTAGGGGCTGCATGAACGCCGTGAAGGTGATTCAGGCGCAATGGG
>CAMPHL010000498.1 GCA_946885905.1 uncultured Pseudomonadota bacterium
GCTTCTCGCCGGAAAGACCGTGGCACCCCGCGCCAACGCCGCTTCGGCTGCGACGGTTTCCGGCAGCACGAAGGCCCGCCCGTCGCAAAGCGCGCGATACGTCATCGCCAGCGCGCCGCGGATCGGACGCAACTCCCCGGACAGGCCCAGCTCGCCGGCGAACTCGAGCCGCGCGAGCGGCTTGGACGGAACCTGCCGGGTGGCGGCGAGGATGCCGATGGCGATGGGCAGGTCGAAGCGGCCGCTTTCCTTCGGCAGGTCCGCGGGGGCGAGGTTGACCGTCACTCGCCCGGCGGGGCGCTCGAAGCGTGAGGTGTCGAGCGCGGCGCGCACGCGGTCGCGCGCCTCGCGCACTTCCTTCTCCGGAAGGCCCACGATGTGCGTTTCCGGCAAGCCTCCGCCGACGTGCACTTCCACGCGCACGAGCGGCGCATCGAAGCCTGCGAGCGCGCGGCTGTAGACGACGGCGAGGGACATGCCCTCTTCAATGCGCCAGTGTCCGGCCGGTTGACCGGCGAGCGGTGGCGCTCCGCGCGCCGGACCTACTGCTTCCGCGCTTCGAGCTCCCGCACGCGCGCCTCGAGCTGCGCGAGCTTCTCGCGCGCACGGGCGAGCACCTGCACTTGTACGTCGTACTCCTCGCGAGTGACCAGGTCCATGCGGGCGAAGGCCGCGGAAAGCATCCCGCGGAAGTTCTTCTCCAGGTCGCGCGCCGGATTGTCGGCGGCGAATGCGGCCAGCCGTGCGGATAGCTCGCTCAGCAGCTTGTCGTTCATCTCGTTCCCCGAAAGGCGCACCGCGGAGGTGCCGGGCGGGAAAGGCGCGCACTGCATCGGTGCCCACGACGGCTCGCGCCGGAAAGACTCGTTGCCGAACAACGGGTTGTGACTGGCATGTTTGCTGCTATTCGGTCCACGAAGCCGTTTCTTCCCACGTTCCGAAGGATACCAACATGAGAAAACTGTCCTGCATCGCCGCCGCGGCCGCCCTCGTTTCGGGGACCGCGCTCGCCCAGTCCGCCCCGCCCGCCTCGCCCCATTCGTTCGCCGGGAAGATCGCGCTCTTCAGCGAGTACGAGTTCCGCGGCCAGACCCAGACCGCGGAAGATCCGGCGCTGCAGCTGACGCTCGATTACGCGCACGCGAGCGGCTTCTACCTCGGCACCTTCCTCACCAACATCAAGTGGCTGAAGGAGACGGGCGACGTGCTCGGCACGCCGATCGACGGCGACATCGAGTGGGACATCTACGGCGGCTACAAGTGGGGCTTCGCCGACAGCTGGACGCTCGACGTGGGATACCTGCGCTACGAGTATCCCGGCTCCAACGGCGTGCCGGGTGCCTTCGTGAAGCCCAACACCGACGAGGTTTACGCCGGCGTTTCCTACGGGCCAGCGACGCTCAAGTACTCGTACGGGGTGAGCGAGATCTTCGGCGTGATCGACAGCGAAGGCTCCGACTACCTCGAGCTCACGGTCAACTACCCGATCATGGACAAGCTCACCCTCAATGCGCTCGTGGGCCACCAGCGCTACGCCGGCACGCAGAACGGGTTCGACAACTCGAACTTCGACTACACCGTCTGGAAGCTCGGCGCCACGTACGACTTCGGCAACGGCTTCACGGCGGGCGGCTATTGGAAGGACACCGACGCCGATCCCCAGTACTTCACCTTCAAGGGCAAGGAGTGGACCAAGGGGCGGGCGGTCGCCTTCGTCGCCTGGTCCTTCTGAAGCGCGCGCGTCCCCACGGGAGAGAACCCATGAAACTGATCACGGCCATCATCAAGCCGTTCAAGCTGGACGAGGTGCGCGAGGCCCTCTCGGCCATCGGCGTGCAGGGCATCACCGTCACCGAGGTGAAGGGGTTCGGGCGCCAGAAGGGCCACACCGAGCTCTATCGCGGCGCCGAGTACGTAGTCGACTTCCTGCCCAAGGTGAAGGTCGAAGCCGCCATCAAGGACGACCTCGCCGACCGCGTGATCGAGGCGATCGAGAAGAGCGCCAACACCGGGAAGATCGGCGACGGGAAGATCTTCGTCTTCGACCTCGAGCAGGTCATCCGCATCCGCACCGGCGAGACCGGCGCCGACGCACTCTAAGGAGAACCGATCCATGAAACGGCTACTGAGTCTCATCGCGCTCGTCTCGGCGCTCGCCTTCGGCGGCGCGGCGCTCGCCCAGGAGAAGAAGGACGCGCCCGCGGCTGCGCCGGCGGCCACTGCGCCGGCCGAATCGAAGGACGCGCCCAAGGACTCCGCCACGTCGCCCGCAGCCGCCACCGCGCCCGCGGCGGCCGCTGCTCCGGCGGCTGCGCCGCCCAAGCTCGATTCGGGCGACACCGCGTGGATGCTCACCTCCACGATGCTCGTGATCCTCATGACGATCCCGGGGCTCGCGCTCTTCTACGGCGGCCTCGCGCGCTCGAAGAACACGCTCTCGGTGCTGATGCAGGTGTTCGTGGTGTTCTCGCTGATCTCGATCCTCTGGGTGGCGTACGGCTTCTC
>CAMPHL010000499.1 GCA_946885905.1 uncultured Pseudomonadota bacterium
CGTCGATGATGATCTTGTTCACCAGCTTCACCAGCTCGTTGTCGGCCGCGGCGGAAACGTCGTCTGCCAGGGCTGCGCCGCTCTCGTCGTCCTCGTCGAGTCCCGAGAGCAGGTCGCCGATCGACTCGCTGCCGCCCGGCATGCCCGAATCGGCGCCGAAGAAGTGGTCGAGCGTGAGCTTGAAGTCGCGCTCGGTGGTGACCTTGTAGACGATCTTGGAGCGGGGGAAGACGTTCTCCACCATGCGCGAGCTGCGCACGCGCTCCGGGTCGGTGGACATCACCACCACGCCGGCCTTGGAGTCCTCGAGCGGCACCCAGTGGTTGAGGACCGCATAGTCGCGCTTGATGTTCTTCAGCAGGTCCGGCGGCTTGATGCGGTCGGACTTGTGCGGCTCGTAGTCGACACCGAAGTACTTGGCGAGCGCCGCGCCGATCGCCGGCAGCTTCACCTGGAACTCGTCGATGAGGATCTCCTCGACGTTCTTGTTCTTGCGGCGTGCGGCCTTGGTGGCGAGGTCGAGCTCGCCGGCCGCGATCACGTTGTCGATCACCAGGTACTCGAACTTCGACTGGACCGTGCCCGGCATCTGCTGGCGCACGCGGAAGGCGATCGCGAGCGTCTTGGACAGCTCGATCACGCCCTCGTCGTGCAGCGCCGAGAACGGCTGCCCGGACAGGCTGTTGATGAGCTGGATCACGCCCAGCAGGTCCGAGCCCGACTCGCCGCCCAGGATGGGTGCCAGCAGCATCTGCTTGGAGCGGTAGCCGGTGCGCTGGTCGACGGCCTTGAGGAACGACAGGTTGGGCGAGTAGCTGCGCAGCTCCGCGTCGTCGTAGACGTCCCGGATGTTCATGTGGCGCCGGTTGAGCGCGCAGAAGCCCGCCATCGACGATTCCGAGATCGGCAGCTTGATGTCCTTGAAGGAGTTGAGCCCCGTCTTCACCTTGGACACGATCGAGCTGAGGTCTTCGCTCGTCGTGTAGATGGTCATGCGATCGGCCTCGAACAGCTGGCAGATGTCGCGCGAGACGTCGAGCATTATCTCGTCGACGTTCTGGGTCGAGTGGATGCGGTTGGTCACCGCCTGGAGCTTCTTGGAGAACGCGAGCTTCTGGGCGACGTCTACTGCGCCGCCTGCCGTTGCCCGGGGTTCGAGGACTGCGCTCATGGTGTCACCTGCTTCGTGGTCGGTTGCGTGGTATCGGTGGGCTAAAGCGAAAACACATGGTTGTTCTCGAGCATCCGCGGCCTCCAGCGCCCCGCGGCCTGGCTCACCTCGCTCATGGTGAGCGCCCCTTCGCCGGGCTTCAGGTGCGTAATGTAGACCTCGGGGTTGGCGCGCATCTTCCCGAGCTCCTCGGCCAGGGTCGCCGGGCAAAGGTGCTTGGAAGCGCTCGCCACGTCGCGTTCCTTGTTGGAGAAAGCCGTCTCGATGATGAGGTACTTGAGGTTGCGCGCGGCGTTGACCACCTGCCACAGGGCCTCGTTGCGGCCAGTGTCGCCGGTGTAGATGAGGCAAGCGCGCGAGGTCGCCAGCGCGTAACCCACCGCCGGCACCGTATGGATGGCGGGGATGGGCGTGAAGCGCCGCCCCTTGATCTCGATCGCCTCTCCCAGCGCCACCTCCCGGTAGACCATGAAGGGCTTTTCGCGGTCGGGGATCTGGGTGAAGTCGGGCCAGAGGCGCCAGTTGAAGAGGTGCTCGCGCAGGATGTCGAGGGTTTCCTTGATCCCGTAGACGACGATCGGGCGTGCGCGCATCCAGCAGACGGTGTCGACGAGGAACGGGATGCTGGTCACGTGATCGAGGTGCGAGTGCGTCACGAAGATGTGGTCGATCCGCGCGAGGCTCTCCAGCGAGAGGTCGCCCACGCCCGTGCCCGCGTCGATCAGCACGTCGTCGTCGACCAGGAGCGCGGTGGTGCGAAGGCTCCCGCCGATGCCGCCGCTGCACCCCAACACCCTGATCTTCATCGCCTGTCCCAACGCGTGGGCGGCCATCGGGCCGCGGGCTTCCGCGCTCTGGACGAGATCATGATGGAGAACGGACTCGCGGTCCATTATCCGGCAGACGTTACCACGGTGAATGTGCGCCGTTCCACAGTTCGCGGCCGGCGGAATCGGCAGGCGTGGTCGGCCTGGAACGCGCGCACGCGCCGATGCCACCTTCCCCAACCGCGAGAGTCCGGGGCGGGCCCCCAATCCCCCGCGCCCGCCGCTCACGGCTTGTAGAAGAACTCCATCTTGACGCCCGCGATCTCGATCAGGTCGTGGTCGCCCAGCGGATGCGCCGTGGCGCCGAGGGAAGCGCCGTTCAGCGTGGGATAGGTCGCGCCTTCAACGTGCGTGATGAAGTAGCCGTTGGGACGCTTGGTGATCACGGCGACTTGCAGCCCGGGCTTGCCGATCGTCGTGAGGTTCTTGGTGAGGTCGAGCGTGCGGCCTGCGGCAGCGCCGGAGAGCACCTGCACGGCGGCTTCGCGCAGCGGCCCGCCGGCAC
>CAMPHL010000500.1 GCA_946885905.1 uncultured Pseudomonadota bacterium
GCAAGAGGTCACCGCCGCGCGCTTCGGCATGGAGGCTGGGCTCTTCTTCCCCTCCGGGACCCAGTCGAACTGCGCCGCGCTCATGGCCCATTGCCAGCGCGGCGAGGAAGTGATCGTCGGCCAGGAGGCCCACACCTATCGATACGAGGCGGGCGGCATGGCGGTGCTGGGCTCGATCCAGCCGCAGCCGCTGCAGAACCTGCCTGACGGCTCGCTCGACCTCGCGATGGTGGAGTCCGCCATCAAGCCGGACGACTCGCATTTCGCGATCACGCGGCTCCTCGCCCTCGAGAACACGATCGGTGGCAAGGTCCTTTCGCGCGCCTACATGGCCGATGCGATCGCGCTCGCGCGGCGCCGCAAGCTCTCCGTCCACCTGGACGGGGCGCGCATCTTCAACGCGGCGGTGAAGCTGGGCATGCCGGTGAAGGAGCTCGGCGCCGGCTTCGACACGGTATCGGTGTGCCTCTCGAAAGGTTTGGGCACCCCGGCGGGCACGGTGCTCGTGGGCCGCAGGGACCTGATCGAGCGCGCGCGCCGTGTGCGCAAGATGCTCGGCGGGACGATGCGACAAGTGGGAGTGCTCGCGGCCGCCGGCCTCTACGCGCTGGAGCACAACGTCGATCGCCTTGCCGAGGACCACGCCAATGCGGCGCTGCTCGCCAAGGGGCTCGCCGAGCTGGGGCTCGAGGTGGATCCCGTACAGACCAACATGGTGTTCGCGGCGATTCCTGCCGAGGCGGTCGCGGGACTGAAGCAGCACCTCGAGGCGAACGGCGTGAAGGCGCTCGTTTCGCCCCGGCTTCGCCTCGTCACGCACCTGGACGTGGATCGCGCGGCGATCGAGCGCGCGATCGAGGTCTTGGCCGGTTTCCTGAAGGTCCGGACTGCAACCGCAGCGTAAGTAGATGCGACTCGAGCTCGCCGCGGCGCTGCTCGCCGCAAGCCTCGGCGCCGTCGCCCAGGCGCCCACACCGCCGAAGGCGCAATCCCAGCCGCAGCAGGCCCAGCCCGCGGCTTCCGTCCCCGAATCGCTCACGATGCGCGCGGCGCGGCGCCTGCAGGCGGGCGACGTCCAGGGCGCCCTCGCGGATGCGAACCTCGCGATCGCGCGGGATTCCCACGCGTCCGGCGCGCACGCCTTGCGCGGCAGCATCCGCATGACCATGGGCGACCGCGAGGGCGCGCTCTCGGACATGTCGCGCGCGATCGAGCTGACGCCCAACGTACACGGCATCGAGATCGTCCACACCAACCGCGCGAACCTCTACTGGCTGCTGGGCAAGCCGAAGGAAGCCATGGCGGACGTGGAGCACGCGCTCAAGCTCAAGCCCGACTTCGGGCTGGCGCTGCACGTGCGCGGGCGCATCAAGGCGGACCAGGGCGACCTCGACGGTGCGCTCAAGGACTTCGACGGCGCGATCAAGGTCGAGCCCAAGATGATGCCGGCCTACATGGCCAGGGCGGCCGTGAACATGCAGGCCGGACGGCTGCAGGAAGCCTTGAGCGACTACAAGACCCTCATGTGGTCGCTGCCGAACGATTCCGACGTCGTGGCGGGCCACGGCGTGGTCCGCGGCCTGCTCGGTGAAACCGAGGCCGGCGTGAACGACCTCCTGAAGGCCCGGGCGATGAATCGCCTCAGCGTCTCGGAGCAGGACCGGGGGGCTGCCACCTCGCCGCTCGAGCGGCTCGACCAGTACCGCGTGATGAACCCGAACGACGGCCGGGCTCTCGTGATGCGTGCCGCGTTCTCGGCCATCAACGGGCACGAGGAGCGCGCCCTCAAGGAGCTGGACGAGGCCGTGAAGATGCAGCCCGGGCTCAAGCCCGACGCGGAGAAGGTGCGAGCCCGCATCGCCCGCTGAATCGCGGCGCCGGGCGCCGGAAGCTCAGTGGTCGAAGTGGAAGTGCACGGTGACGCGCCCGTCCGATTCGCGCACGCTCACCCGGTCCGCATTTCGCCGCAGCATGTACCCCGCGAGCTTGCGCATGCCATCTTCGCTGTCGCGGATCTCGTCGTTCGTCGGGCGCTGCTCCGGGAAGGCGAGCTCGCCGCCTTCGTAGCTCACGCGAACGTCGAGGCGGTACTCGTCGAACGACGCCTCCAGCGCGAGCGGGCCGCGCGGGTCGCAGTGATCGATCACGGCCTCGACCAGCTGCTGGGTGCCGTAGGACGCCTTGGCCACCACGTCCGGCCGCGCACCCCAGGCGGCGCCGTTGGCGGCGTAGAAGTCCTCGATGGCCTTGGCGTGGCCGGCCGCCGCCGGGTCGACGACGCGGGTCACGGTCCTGCGCACGCCCAGCCGGAACATCAGATTGAGGCCGAGGGCCACGAGCGTGCCGAACACGAGCGAAGAGCCGAATAGCGGCGCTATCGCGGAGGGAACGGTGGAGGCGACGGCCGGAAGGATCTCCACCGAGAGCCCCGCGACCGTGCCGAGGCCGATCACGAGGATCCGGCGCGAATCGAGCATGCGAGAGGTGATGATCTGCATGC